>DASXYS010000233.1:0-6143 GCA_036502365.1 Amycolatopsis sp. | reverse complement strand
TACGGCAGGTCGGCGAGCGCGCCGCGCAGCTGTTCGGTGTAGCCGGCCGCGACCGTGTCGTAGGACGTCCGGGTGTCGGCCAGCCAGCTCTCCATGGCCGGAAACCCTAATCACTCCGCGGTCGAGAGCACCTTCAGGTCCAGCCCGGCGCGTTCGAAATGCCCCCGTGGGTCGGCCACGAGCTTGCGCCGCTCGAGGTCCATCACACCCAGCGTGCACTTGATCTCGGCCGACAGCGTGCCGTCCAGCTTGAGGATGCGCGAGGTCATCCAGAAGACCTTGCCTTCGCCGAAAGTGGTGTCGCAGGTGACGTCGATGACCTCGCCGCCGCGGAGCTCGCGGCGGTACACGATGTGGGACTCGAGCAACACAGGCGCCTTGTTGTCTTCGCTCACCCGCGCGTTGCCCGCTGCCTCGAAGGCCTCGAGACGCGAGACTTCGCCGTAGGAGTGGTAGACAGCCTGGTTCACGTGCCCCAGCGCGTCGAGCTCGTACTGCCGCACCTTGAGCCGGGTCCGGAATGGTTCGCGATCAGTCACGAGCCCCAGACTAGTTGTCGTAGAACAGTTCCTCGACCACGGCGTGAGCGCGCCGCGTCACCCGGCGGTAGTGGTCGAGGAACTCGCCGGGGTCGTCGTCCGGGGAGTAGCCGAACACCCGCGCCACGGCGGCCAGGTCGCGGCCCGAGCTGGGGACCTGGTCCACGGCTTTGCCGCGCACCAGCATCCCGGCGTTGCGCACGCGCGTCGCCAGCAGCCACGCTTCCCGCAACGATTCGACCGATTCCGCCGGCGCCAGTCCCGCCTCGGCCAGCGCCGTGAGGCCGTCGAGCGTGGACGTCGTCCGCAGACCCGGCACCTCGTACGCGTGCTGCAGCTGCAGCAGCTGAACGGTCCATTCGACGTCCGCGAGCCCGCCGCGGCCGAGTTTGGTGTGCCGCGTCGGGTCGGCGCCGCGTGGCATCCGCTCGGTCTCCACCCGCGCCTTGATGCGCCGGATCTCCCGGGCGTTCGTCGCGTCCAGCCCGCCGTCGGGATAGCGGAACGGGTCGATCATCCGGATGAACCGCTCACCGAGGTCGTCGTCACCGGCCACGAAACGGGCGCGCAGCAACGCTTGCGCCTCCCACGTCTCGCCCCACCGCGCGTAGTAGGCGCGGTACGACTCGAGCGTGCGGACCAGCGGGCCGCTGCGTCCTTCCGGCCGAAGGTCCGCGTCCACGACCAGCGCCGGGTCCGAGCTCGGCGCGCCCAGCATCTTCCGCACGGTCTCGGCCACCGAAGAGGCGAAACGCACGGCATCGGCGTCCGAAACGCCGTCCGCGGGCTCGCAAACGAACAGAACGTCAGCGTCCGAGCCGTATCCCAGCTCCGCCCCGCCGAGACGGCCCATGGCGATGACGGCGACTGTCGCCGGCGTCTGCCCCAGCTCCGCCTGCCGCTTCCGGTACGCAGCGGCCAGCGCACCTTGGAGCACGGCGACCCACACACTCGACAGCGCCGCGCACACCGCCGGAACTTCCAGCAGCCCCAACAGATCCGCGCTGGCGACGCGCAACAACTCGTGCCGGCGCAGCGAGCGCGCTGCGGCCACCGCCGCGTTGATACCGGGCTGCCGCCGGACGGCCGCGCGCAGCGACTTCGCGACGTCCGCGGGGTCGCGGCCCGTCAGCCGCGCCGGGTCGCCGAGCAGCTGCAGTACCTCCGGGGCCCGCACCAGCAAGTCCGGCACCAGCCGCGACGTGCCGAGCAGGAACGCCAGCCGCTCGACCACGGTGCCCTCGTCCCGCAGCACCCGCAGGTACCACGGCGTGTCCTCCAGCGCCTCCGACACCTTGCGGTACGACAGGAGCCCGCCATCGGGATCAGGGGTGTCGGCCAGCAGGTCGAGCAGTACCGGCAGCAGCGCCTGCTGGATGGCCGCGCGCCGCGAGACGCCGGCCGTCAGGGCCTTGATGTGCTGCAGCGCGCCTTCCGGCGCCGCGTAGCCGAGCGCGGACAGCCGGCTGGCGGCCTGCTTCGTGGTCAGCCGCAGCGCCTCCGTCGGCACGTTCGCCACGGACTGGAGCAGCGGCCGGTAGAACAGTTTCTGGTGCAGGCGCCGGACTCCCTGCGCGTGCCGGCGGAACTCCGCGAGCAGCGTCTCGCCCTGGCTGCGCCCCCGCACCGCGCGGATGCCGCAGGCGCGCGCGAGGACCCGCAGCTCATCGGTGTCGGTGAACTCCGGGAACAGGTGCGTCCGCCGCAGCTGGCGCAGCTGCAGCCGATGCTCGATGGTGCGCAGGAACTCGTACGAGCCGGCCATCTCGGCGGCGTCCTTGCGGCCGACGTAACCGCCGTCGCCGAGCGCGCCCAGAGCCTCCAAAGTGGACGGTGAGTGCAGCTCGGGGTCGATGCGGCCGTGCACGAGCTGCAACAGCTGCACGGCGAACTCGACGTCGCGCAGCCCTCCGCGGCCCAGCTTCAGCTCGCGTTCGCGGTGCTCCTCCGGCAGGTGGCGCTCCACGCGCCGGCGCATCTGCTGGACCTCGGTGACGAAGTTGTCGCGGTCGGCCGCCGACCAGACCATCGGCGCGACCATCTCGGCGTACTGCCGGCCCAGCTCGGCGTCGCCGGCCACCGGGCGCGCCTTCAGCAGGGCCTGGAACTCCCAGGTCTTCGCCCACTTGCGGTAGTACGCGGTGTGCCCTTCGAGCGTGCGGACGAGCGCGCCGCTCTTGCCCTCGGGACGCAGCGCGGCGTCGACCTCGAAGCAGGCGTTGCCGACCACGCGCATCATCGTGCTGGCCAGCCGGGTCGCCACAGCGAGGTCGCCCGCGCCGACGAAGATCACGTCGACGTCACTGACGTAGTTCAGCTCGCGGCCGCCGGTCTTGCCCATCGCGATCACCGCGAGCGAGCCCTCGGTCGTGGCGCCGACCTCCGTCTCTGCCACCGCGAGGCCCGCGGTCAGCGCGGCCTCGGCCAGCACCGTCAGCTGGCTGGCGACGTCCTTGAACGGCGGGTGGTCGAGGCCGGGTTCCACCAGGTGCCCGAGGTCGACCGCGGCGATGCCCAGCAGCAGGCCGCGGTACGCCGCGCGCAGCGCCTGCTCGGCGGCGAAACCGGTGAGGTAGGAACTCTCTTCGTCACGCAGCCGGTCCAGCAGCCGCTCGGTGAACCGGTCCGGCACGGTGCACCGGTTGTCGACGAGGCAGCGCCATTCCCCGGGGTGAGCCGCGAGGAAGTCGGACAGCGCGGTCGACGTGCCGAGGACCGCGAGCAGCCGGCCGCGGAACGTGCGGTTGTCCCGCAGTGTCCGGTCGAGCTCGGGCCAGCCGTCCTCATCGGCCTCGCGGATGCGGTCGATGCCGCGGAGCGCGAGGTCAGGGTCGGCGGCGCGCGAGAGCGCGGTCAGGACGTCGGCGACGCCGTCGACCGGTCCCGCGGCGTCCCACCAGCCCGCCGCACGCAACTGCCCGTCGGCCCGGGTGTCGGTGAAGCCGTACCTGGCCGCCGATGCGACCGTCCGCGCGCGCTCTGCCATCACGACCACCGTAGCCGGACCGGCCCCGGTCGAGCAGGTGGGCGCGCGGACAACCCGTTCAGGCAGCGAGCCGGTCCGCCTCCGGGCCGGGCGCGGACGGCTCCGGAACAGTGAAGCTGTGCGCGGTGACGGGCTTGCGCCGCGAAAGCAGGTAGATGCCGGTGCCGAAGGCGATGCCCGCCACGCCGACGCCGAGCGTCCCCACCGTGCCCAAGGATGCGAGTTTCCCGGCCGCCGCGCCGACGACGGCCGCCGCGGGCAGCGTGAAGAGCCAGGCGACGACCATCCGGCCCGCCATCCGCCAGCGCACCGGGGCCTCACGCCGGCCGATGCCAGAGCCGACGATCCCGCCGGAGCACACGTGCGTGGTCGACAGCGGGAAGCCGAAGTGCGAGGACAGCAGGATCACCGCGGCGCTGCTCGTCTGCGCCGCGAAGCCCTGCGGGCCTTCGATGTCGGTCAGGCCTTTGCCGAGGGTCTGCGTGATCCGCCAGCCGCCGAGGTACGTGCCGAGGGCAAGCGCGGATGCGGCGCTGACGATCACCCACACCGGCGGCGCCGAGCCCGCCGGAAGGCTGCCCGCCGTCACCAACGTCAGCGTGATCACGCCCATGGTCTTCTGCGCGTCGTTCGTGCCGTGCGCCAGTGAGACCAGCGACGCCGACACGATCTGGCCGACGCGGAAACCGCGGCTGCCCCGCCGTCGCACGAACAGCCGGTAGACGAGGTAGGTCACACCGGCGGCCACCAGCCCGGCGATCACCGGCGATGCGGCCGCGGGCACCAGCACCTTGTCCACGATCTTGGCGAAGTGGACGGAGTCGGCGCCCGCCGAAACCCAGGTGGCGCCGATCAGGCCACCGAACAGCGCGTGCGACGAACTGGACGGAAGCCCGACGTACCAGGTGAAAAGGTTCCACGCGATCGCGCCGATCAGCCCGCCGAACACGATCTGGGGGCCGATCTTGGTGTCGTCCACCAGCCCGCTGGAGATCGTCTTCGCCACCTCGACCGAGAGGAACGCGCCGGCCAGGTTCAGCACCGCCGAGATCGCCACCGCGACTCTGGGCCTGAGCGCCCCGGTCGCGATGGACGTGGCCATCGAGTTCGCCGTGTCGTGGAAGCCGTTCGTGAAATCGAAAACCAGCGCCGTGACAACCACGACGACAACCAGCAACGAGGGGTCCACCCCGACCTCCGAGCCCTACGGGAACATCATCCGCAAGGTACCCGACCGATCAGGTGAATCGTTAACGCGGCGTTAGTGATGTGGACATCAGGCATCAAGCCATCGGCAACCGGTGTTGACTCTCCGCCGCGGCGTCCAGCTCTCCCGCGGCCAACTGGACGAACCGGGACGCGAACGGCCGCCAGGTCTCCTCGATGTCCGCGTGCACGGTGGTCAGCTTCTCCGGCTCCAGTGCGCCCGGACGGGTGAGTTCAGCCATTTCCGGCTCCGACTCGGCCCACGCGAGCACCACGTCCGGCGTGGTCTCGATGTGGAACTGGACCCCGTAGACGCACCGGTTCAACCGGAACGCCTGGTTCTGGTACCGCGGCGCCGACGCGAGCAGCTCCGCGCCCGCCGGCAGGCGCTTGATCACGTCGTTGTGGAACTGCATGACGTCCGGCATCAGCGGGAGGTCGGCAAACAGCGGATCGGTCCAGGCGGCGTCCTTCTTGGACACGAGCCCGGGCCCGACCTCAGGCCCGTCCTCACCGACGGCGACCTGTCCCCCGGTCGCCGCCGCGAGCAGCTGCGCGCCGAGGCAGATCCCGAGCGTCGGCAGCGAGGCCGCCGCGGCGGCACTGAGGAGCTTCCGGACGTCGGCGAGCCAGGGATGTTCCGCGTCGTCGAGCGCGCCGATGCCACCGCCAAGGCAGACGACGCCCGCGTAGCCGTCGAGGCTGGCAGGCAGTTCTTGCCCCGGCGGAAGCCGGACGTCCAGCTCGGCCCCGGCCTCGGTGAGCCAGTCGCCGAGCCGGCTGAGCGGATCGCTGACGTCGGGTTGGATGATCAGCAGACGAGTCACGCCTACCAGGGTACGGAGCACCGACGACAACCGTGCCGGGGCGACCACTCGAGGCACGCTGCCGAGGCACGCTGCTGATCCCACGCGACCGCCCCAGCGCCCGCCGACCCTGGCGGCGGCCTCCTGTACGCGGAGCGTGCGGTGCTGGCCGGGGCCGGTGCTGGCGGCCATCGTCGGTCCGGTCGGCGGAACCGACACTCCTGGCCGACACCTGCGCCAGTGCCGTCGCGGCATAGCCACACTCGTGCTGGCGGCTGCGCTAATGCTGCCGACCAGCTCGCCGGTGCTATCCAGACCGGTGACCCGCCGGCCGATCGAGCTGACCAAGCCAGCTGAGAAGCGTCCGACCCGAGCCGGGTCGCCGCCCGCGAAAAGGGCCTGGATATGGCAGTAGGGCCCCGGGAGAACCGTTGCGGGTTCTCGACCGGGGCCCTGACTGTCAACGTAAAGTTCGGCGGCGTCCTACTCTCCCACAACCCTTCGGTTGCAGTACCATCGGCGCTACCAGGCTTAGCTTCCGGGTTCGGAATGGGACCGGGCGTTTCCCTGGCGCTATAACCACCGAAACACTACGAAACAACACAC
>DASXYS010000232.1:0-15021 GCA_036502365.1 Amycolatopsis sp. | reverse complement strand
GCGTCGGCATTCCCGGCTGAGCGCGGCCGCATCACCACTTCTCGCGCCACATCATGCACAAGGAGCAGCAGCATGCGCGTTTTCGTCACCGGCGGGACCGGCCATTCCGGTTCGTACATCATCCCCGAGCTGATCGCCGCCGGGCACGAGGTCACCGGGCTGGCCCGGTCGGACACGGCTGCGGCGGCGGTGTCCGCGCTGGGCGCGAAGGTGCGTCGCGGCGACATCGAGGATCTCGACGGGCTCAAGGAGGCGGCCGCGGATTCCGACGGCGTCATCCACGTCGCGCACCGGCAGGACCTGCTTCCGTCCGGCGGGATCGACGCCGTGGCCGCCGCGGAGCTCCCGATCATGCTCGCGTACGGCGAGGCACTCGCGGGAACCGGAAAGCCGTTGGTAGCGGCTGGGAGCATCGGCTCGCCCGGGCACCTGGGCCGGCCGGCCACCGAGGCGGACCCGGCCCTGCCCGGCGGCGATGAGTACCAGGGCACCCTGCGGGTTCGCAACGTGGTGGAAACCGCCGTCGTCGGCCTCGCCGAGCGGGGAGTGCGGTCTTCGGTCGTGCGGATCGCCAACATCGCGCACAGCACAACCGATCGCGCCGGCTTCCTCGTGCAGCTGATCGCGCTCGCGAAGGAGAAGGGCTTCGTCGGCTACCCCGGAGACGGCGCGAACCACTGGAACGCCGTGCACATCCGCGATGTCGCCTCCGTGTTCCGCTTGGCGCTGGAAAAGGGGCCGGCCGGCCAATACTGGCACGCGGTCGCGGACGGGGCCATCCCGCTCCGCGAAATCGCCGAGGCCATTGCCGGCCGGCTGGGCCTGCCCGCCGTGAGCATTCCCGCGGACGTACTGATGGTGCCGGGATACTTCGGGTTCCTCGCGAACATAGTCACGCAGGATTACCCGGCGGCCAACCGCATCACCCGCCAGAGCCTCGGCTGGGAACCCGCTCAGCCCGGCCTGCTCGCCGATTTGGACAACGGCCATTACTTCGCCTGACAAAGATTCGGCTATTCCGGAGGGGACGCTGAGAAAATGACGACGGTGGGATTCATCGGCAGCGGAAATATCGGCAGTACCATCGCGCGGCTCGCCGTCGAGGCCGGGCACCAGGTCGTGCTCAGCAACTCGCGCGGTCCCGGAACGCTCGCGGACACGGTCGCGGGGCTGGGGCCGCGGGCGTCCGCGGCGACGAGCGGGGAGGCCGCGGCGGCCGGTGACCTCGTCGTGGTGTCGGTGCCGGTCAAGGCGTTCCCCGGCTTGCCCGCCAGGCCACTGGCCGGGAAGACGGTCATCGACACGGGCAACTACGGCCCCGAACGTGACGGGCACATCCCCGAGCTCGACAGCGAATCGCTCACCTCGAGCGAACTGCTCCTGCGGTACCTCCCGGACGCCATGGTCGTGAAGGCGTTCAACAACATCTTCTTCAAGCACCTGCTGTCACTCGCCCGCCCGGCGGGGGCGGCCGGCCGCTCGTACCTGCCGATCGCCGGGGACTCCGCGCCGGCGAAGGCGGCGGTGACCGAATTCATCGAATCCATCGGGTACGGCGTCGTGGACGCGGGACTACTGGCCGACAGCTGGCGGCAGGCGACGGGCACGCCGGTCTGGGGGACCCCGTACGGGCCGTTCTCGGACGAGAAGGGCCAGCCGGTCGACGAGGACGCCATCCGCGCGGCACTGGCCGCCGCAACGCGGTAACCGCAAGCCGACGCAGACGATCCCCGCAACTCCCTGAATCCCAGGGTGTTGCGGGGATCGCCAGAACCCACGCGGCGGGCGGGGCCGCGCGAAAGCGTGTCTACGGGCGGGGGCCGACGACCTCCGTACCCGCGGTGACCGTGATCGCCATCGCCGGGCAGGAGTCCGCGGCGTCGAGCACGACCTCACCCGGTTCGACGGTCTCGGCGCGGGTGCGCGCGGTCGCGCCCTCCAGCTCGAAGACCTCAGGCATCAGCGACGCGCACATCCCGGAACCGATGCAGGTGTGCTCGTCGACCTCGACGTGCCAAGCCATCGTGTCACCATCCGATCGGCATCGACCGCGCTCCGCGGACGAGCATCTGGGTTTTCCACACGATATCGCCAGCCACGTGCAAGCCCGGCATTTCGCGGGTGAGCGCCCGGAGCGCCTCCTGGAGTTCCAGCCGGGCGAGCGGCGCGCCGAGGCAATGGTGCACGCCGTGGCCGAAGCCGAGGTGGTGGTTGTCCTCGCGGGCGAGCACCAGCCCCTCGGCCTCGGTGAACTGGAGCCGGTCGCGGTTCGCCGCCCCCATCGCGACGAGCACCGGTTCGCCCTCCCGCACCAGGACGTCGCCGACCTGGACGTCCTCGGTGGCGTAGCGGGCGAACCCGGCGCCGGCGCCGAGCGGCACGAACCGCAGCAGCTCCTCGACGGCCGACGGGATCAGTTCCGGGTCGGCGCACAGCCGCGCCCACTGCCCGGGCTCGTCCAGCAGCGCGTAGACGAAGTTCGGGATCTGGCTCGCCGTGGTCTCGTGCCCGGCCACCAGGATGCCGACGCACAGGTCCACCAGCTCCAGCTCGCTGAGCCGGTCCTTTTCGTCGCGCGCCGAGATGAGCGCGGACATCAGGTCGTCCCGCGGCTCGGCGCGGTGCTCCGCGATCAGCCCGGCCATGTACGCGCGCAGCTCCTCGCGGTTGCGCTCGGCCTCCTCCGCGGTGAGCCCGCTGGTGGTCAGCGCGGCGTCGCTCCACACCCGGAAGCGCGGCCGGTCGGCGGTCGGGACACCGAGCAGCTCGCAGATCACGGCGACCGGGATCGGCAGCGCGTAGAGGTCGACCAGGTCGGCCGGCTGCCCGGCGGACTTCATCTCCTCGATCAGGCCCTGGGCCAGCTCGGCCACCCGCGGGCGCAGCAGCTCGACGCGGCGCATGGTGAACGCCTTCGCCACCAGCGTGCGCAGGCGCGTGTGGTCCGGCGGGTCCATCATCAGGATGCCGCCGGGGCGCCGGTGCTCGGCCATCCGCGGCTCGTCCTTGTGCTCGGCCATCGCACGGGAGAACCGGCGGTCGCCCAGTACCAGGCGGGCGTCGGCGTACCTCGTGGCCAGCCAGGAGTCCTCGCCGTGCGGCATGCGGACCCGGACCATGCCCGTGGCTTCCCGGGCGGCCGCGTAGGCCTCGTTGAGGGCCAGGCCCTCTTCCTCGTTGAACGGGTAGGCGAGCGGTTCGGTGGATGTGGTGGTCATGCGGAGAACTCCCGATCTGCTGGAAAGTCCGGTTTGTAAGCACCTGCTTACAACGCTACCGATGGTGACGCAGCGCGTCAATGCGCACACCGTCCGCACGCCGGTTAACGTGCCGCTAGTTACCAATCCGACTACAGCTACGGCGGAAACAAGTCACTACGAGCAGATCGGCGGCGGCCGCGTCTCCGCCTGCTTCCGGTCGGCTTAGTAACCTCGTCGCGGACGGAGGCGGTATGACCGGAGAACAGCAGGCCCGCAAGCGGGACGCCGCGGCGACGAAGGCCGCCCTGCTGGACGCGGCCGAGGAACTGTTCGCCGAGCGGGGTTTCGATCGCACGACCGTGCGGGACATCGCGAAGCGGGCGGGCGCGAACCAGGCGCTGCTGTTCCGCTACTTCGGGTCCAAGGAGTCCCTGTTCGGCGTCGTGATGGCCCGCGGCGGGCTGGCCCAGCTGGAGACGACACCGCCGGAGCAGCTCTTCGAAACGACGTTGCGGACGTTGCTCGAGCCACCCCGTGACGGCAGCCCCCACCGGTCGCTGGAGACCTACCTGCGCTCGACCGGCAGCAGTGGCGCGGGCACCGCGATGCACGAGCAGGTCGGCGAGGAGTACGCCCGGGTGCTCGCGACCCTCACCGACCAGCCCGACGCTCAGCTGCGCGCGGACCTCGTCCTGGCCTGGCTGCTGGGCATCGGCCTGGTCCGCTCGGTGACCGGCAAGGAGCCGCTGGCCAGCGCCGACCCCGACGACATCGTCCGCCTCATCCGGCCGGCCGTGCAGACCCTGCTGGAGCGCAACGGACAACCGGGGTAAATCCGTTGGCGGGCCCAGGCCGCGGCCCTAATGTCCCGGGCATGACGCCGTTCCCGCCCACCGCCACCGAGACCGAGTTCGACCGGCTGACCCGCGCCGGGCTGCTGCCCCCGGTGCGGGCGCTCTTGAGCTCCCTCGGCGTCCGCGGTGAGCCGGAGCCGTTCGCCGACGGTTCGCTGCCGGTGTACGCCGTGGGTGCGGACCTGGTCCTGAAACTGTTCCCGCCGGTGTACCTCGGCGAGCTGCCCACCGAGCGCACGATGCTCGAGGTCCTGCACGGACGCCTGCCCATCCCGACCCCGGGCGTCGTCCAGGCGGGTGAGCACGACGGCTGGGGTTACGTGCTGATGGACCGGCTCCCCGGCGTCACCCTCAAGGAAGCCTGGCCACAACTGTCCACAGAGGACAAGTCCGCGCTCGCCCCGCGGCTCGGCGAAGCACTGGCCGCGCTGCACAGCCTGGACGACCCCGCACTGGCGGTCCTCGGCCCGAAGAACTGGAACGCTTTCCTTACCGGGCAACGTGATCAGGTACTCGACCGGCACCGCGCCACCAAGCTGGACGAGCAGTGGCTGGCGCAGATCCCGGCGTTCCTCGATGCGGTGGACCTCGGCGAGCCCGCGACCGTTCCGCTGCACACCGAGTTCATGCGCGACCACCTGATGGTCACCCCCGGCAGCGGGGAACTCACCAGCCTGTTCGATTTCGAACCCGCCATGCGCGGCGCCGCCGAGTACGAGTTCGTGGCCGTGGGCCTGTTCGTCTCCGGCGGCGACGCGGGCTTCCTGCGCCGGCTGCTCCTGGCGTACGGCTACCGCCCGGACGACCTCGGCGAGGAGTTCGCCCGCCGGTGCCTGGCGTACGCGCTGCTGCACGTCTACAGCAACTTTCGCTGGTACCTCGACGTCCTGCCCGCCCCGCCCGAGCCGACGCTCGACGCCCTCGCCACCGCCTGGTGGGGCACCGCCGGCTAGCGGTGCAGCCCGCGGCGCAGCAACTCGGCCAGGTGCACGGCGCGGCGGCCCGACTCCTGCTCGATCTGCGTGCGGCAGCTGAACCCGTCCGAGAGCACCACGGTCTCCTCCGCTGTCTCACGCAGCGCGGGCAGCATCCGGTCCTCAGCAACAGCCTTCGACACGTCGTAATGCCCGCGCTCGAAGCCGAAGTTGCCCGCCAGCCCGCAGCAGCCGGCGTCCAGCGTCGTGTTGCGGACGCCCGCGGCGGCCATCGCGGCCTCGTCGGCGGCGAAGCCGAGCACGGCGTGCTGGTGACAGTGCACCTGCGTGACTGTCTCGACGTCCAGCGACGCTTCGAGCGGCTTCGGCGCGTCGGCCAGCAGCTCGGCGAACGTCCGGGTGCGCGAGGCCAGCAGCTCCGCCGTCGCGTCGCCCGGCAGCAACGCGGCCAGGTCGCCGCGGAACAGCGCGGTGCAGCTGGGCTCCAGCCCGGCGACCTCGTACCCGGCTTCGAGATACGGCCGCAGCACCTCGAGTGTCCGCCGCAGCACCCGCTTGGCCGTGTCCAGCTGCCCGGTCGAGACCCACGTCAGTCCACAACAGACACCGCGGTCCGGCAGCACCACGTCGTAGCCCGCGGCGGTGAGCACCTCGGTGGCGGCGTCGAGCACGCCGGGGGTCAGGTAGTTGTTGAACGAGTCCGGCCACAGCACGACCGGACGCGGACCACTGGCCCACCGTCGCAAGTCCTTACGCGCCTTGGTGAACGGCACCGTCGCGAACTCCGGCAACGCCCGTTCCGCAGCGATCCCGCCGACCCGCTTCAGCGCGGCCGCGGCCCAGCGCCGACGTGAGAAGAAGTTCGCCACCCGCGGCGCGAGCGCGGCCCCGCGCAGCCACAGCGGCAGCCAGCCCATCGAGTAGTGCGAGGCCGGGCGGACGCGGCCGCGGTAGTGCTGGTGCAGGAACTCCGCCTTGTAGGTGGCCATGTCGACGTCCACCGGGCAGTCCGACAGGCAGCCCTTGCAGGACAGGCACAGGTCGAGTGCCTCGGCGACCTCGCCGGAGCGCCAGCCGTCCTTGATCACCTCGCCGTTGACCATTTCGGCGAGCAGGTGCGCCCGCCCGCGGGTGGAATGCTGCTCCTCGCGGGTGACGCGGTAGCTCGGGCACATCACGCCGCCGCCACTGGTGTTACGGCACTTGCCGACACCGACGCAGCGCCGCATTGCCTGCCCGAAGCTGCCCTGGTCCTCGGGGTAGCCGAGCACGGTCACATCCTCGATCGCCAGCGGTGCACGCCGCACCCGCAGGTCGGCGTCCACCGGCCGCGAGTCGACCAGGATGCCCGGGTTCATCCGGCCGTCCGGATCGAAGATCGCCTTGAACCGGCCGAACAGCGCGAGCATTTCCGGGCTGTACATACGCGACAGCAACTCGGAACGGGCCTGCCCGTCGCCGTGCTCGCCCGAAAGCGAGCCGCCGTGCGCCGAGACGAGGTCGGCGGCCTCCTCGACGAACCCGCGGAAGTCCGCGATGCCGGGCGGCGAAAGCAGGTCGAAGTCGAGGCGCAGGTGCAGGCAGCCCTCGCCGTAGTGGCCGTAGACCACGCTCTGGCGGCCGTAGCGGGCCATCAGTTCCTTGAAACCACGCAGGTACGAGCCCAGCCGCTCGGGCGGCACCGCCGCGTCTTCCCAGCCGGGCCAGGCTTCCGAGCCGTCCGCGAGGCGGGTGGCCAGGCCCGCGCCCTCCTCGCGGATGCGCCAGAGCCGGCGTTGCGCCGCCGGGTCGTCGAGCACCACCGAGCCGGTCACCACCGACTCCAGCGAAGCCGCCAGCTCACGGGCCCGCGCGGCGGCTTCGGCCGGGGACTCCCCTGCCAGCTCGACGAACAGCCATGCACCGCCCGGCGGCAGGCCGTCCGCGCGGCCGGGCTCCAGCAGCGCGACGAGCTGGGCGTCCACCCCCTCGACGGTCAGCGGCGACCACGGCAGGATCTGCGGCACCGCGTCGGCCGCCGCGATGTCCGAGGCGAAACCGAGCACGGCCAGCACCCGGTGCTCGGGCAGCTCGGCGAGCGCGACCGTCGCCTCCAGCACCGTCACGCAGGTGCCCTCACTGCCGACCAGCGCCTTGGCGACGTCGAAACCGTTCTCCGGCAACAGATGCTCCAGGCCGTAGCCGGACACCCGGCGCGGCCAGGTCGACAGCTCCTTGCGCAGCAACGCGAGGTTGTCGCGCACCAGCGCGCGCAGCTCGGTGAACACCCGGCCCTCGGTGCCCGGCCGCGCCGCGCGTTCGTCCACTTCGGACGGTGTCAGGGGGCCGGCGGTGAGCCGCGTGCCGTCGTAGAGCAGCACGTCCAGCTCACGCACCACGTCGACGGTCCGGCCCCAGGCCACGGAGTGCGAACCGCAGGCGTTGTTCCCGATCATGCCGCCGAGGGTGCACCGGCTGTGCGTGGACGGGTCGGGCCCGAACCGCAGGCCGTGCGGCGCGGCGAGCGCCTGCAGGTCGTCGAGCACGGTGCCGGGCGCGACCCGCGCGAGCCGCGCGGCGGGGTCGAGCCAGCGGACGCCGTGCACGTGCCGGGAGGTGTCCACGACGATGCCCGGACCGCACGAGTTGCCCGCGACGCTCGTGCCGCCGCCGCGCGCCACCACCGGCGCGCCCCGCTCACGCGCCGCCGCCACGGCGGCGACCACGTCGTCCACCGTCTCCGGCAGCACCACGCCGAGCGGCACATGGCGGTAGTTGGACGCGTCGGTGGTGTACAGCGCGAGCGTGGCGGTGTCGGTGAGGATCTCCACGCCCCCATTCAAGACACCCGGTCAGACCACCGCCCTACGGACCCCGCCGAGACGGCGCGCGGACAGCGCCGCGGCCTCCGCGAGCGGCGTCGTGCCACGGGCGGCGGAATCGGACAACAGAGCTGAGACCACGTCGCCGATCGCCGCCACCCGCGCGGACGCCGCGGTGTGGTCCAGGCCCTCGACCTCCCGCGCCACGGTGTAGACCACGCCGCCCGCGCTCGCCACGTAGTCGGGCACCCAGACGATGCCGCGCGCGGCCAGCGTTTCGGCCACGCCGTCGTCGACCAGCTGGTTGTTGGCCGGGCCCACGATGAGCGGCGCGGTGACCACGGTGCCCGCGCCGAACACCCCGCCGACGGCCGCGGGCACCAGGATGTCGGCGTCGAGCGCGATGGCCTCGGCGGGCTCGGCCCAGGCGTAGCCGAGGGAACGGGCGTCGGCGCGGGCCTGCTCCGTCACGTCGGACACGGTGACCTCGGCGCCGGCGCCGGCCAGCCCGCTCGCGACCAGCCGTCCGACCGAGCCGAACCCGCACACCACCACCCGCCGCCCGGCCGGGTCCGGGGTGCCGAACACCGCCCCGGACCCGGCCCGGAGCGCGGCGAGCACGCCGTGGGCGGTCGGGCCGCTGGACGAGCCGATGCCGCCCGCGGACTCGGGCACGCAGAACGCGTGTGCACCGTGCTCCCGCAGCACCAGCATGTCCCCGGGGCCAGTGCCGATGTCGGGCCCCGCGAGGTACTGGCCGTCCAGCGAGGCGATCAGCTCGGCGTGGTCGAGCAGCACGGCCTGCCGCTGCTCGGCGCTGAGGCGCTGTCCGGGCCGCAGGGCGATCACGCTCTTGGCGCCGCCGAAGTCCATGCCCGCGACGGCGCACTTGTCCGTCATCGCGGCCGAGAGCCGCAGCACGTCGCGCTCGGCCTCGTCCAGGCTGTCGTAGGCCTTCATCCGGCAGCCGCCGAGCGCGGGCCCGAGCGCCGTCGAGTGGATCGCGACCATCGTGGTGACGCCGGAGCGGCGGCCGCGGCGCACCACCAGCCGTTCGTGGTCCCAGGGCAAGGGGTGGACGGTCATCGAGGTCACCTTCCGCATGTCCGACACTGTCTTCCTGGTGAAGTTAGAGTCGTGCCCAGCGATTTCGGGCCGGCAGCGAACATAATTCGGCAGCGGAGGCGACGGGGACGTGCTGGACGAACTTGATTCGGCGATCGTGCGCCTGCTGCAGGAGGACGCCCGGCAGACCAACCGGGACATCGCGCGGAAGGTCGGCATCGCACCGTCGACCTGCCTGGAGCGGACGCGGCTGCTGCGCGAGCGCGGGGTGATCCGGGGCTACCACGCCGAGGTCGACCTCCCGAGCCTCGGCCGCTCGGTGCAGGCCATGGTGTCCGCGCAGGTCCGCCCGCTCAGCCGCGCCGTGATCGACGCCTTCCAGCGGTCGATGGCGGAGCGGCCGGAGGTGCTTTCGGTGTTCGTGGCGGCGGGCAGTGACGATTTCCTCATCCACGTCGCCGTGCGCGACATCGACCACCTGCATGCTTTCCTGATCGACCGGCTCGCCCTGCGCAAGGAGGTGGTCGGGTTCCGCAGCTCGATCATCTTCCGGCACCTGCGCAAGTCCACCGTCGAAGAGCTGCCGGTCGGCCGTCCGGCGGAGAACCCCTGAAAAGACGCGACATCACCCTGGAAAACACGGGAAATGCCCGGATTCGGGTGTTCCCGGGGCGAAACTGTCGGTGGTCGTTGTTCTACTGGACCACGAAAGCGAGGTACCGACATGATTGTCGAACTGAATCATCGTGAACGGGCCACCCTGGCCGCAGTGGCCGCCGGACGCGCGCAGATCAGCTGCAGTTGTGAGCCGGACCTGTTCGTCGACGGCCTGAGCTGCTGTGACCAGGGCACCGTCCGCCGGCTGGCCCGGCTGGGCCTGCTCGAACCCGGCTCGGCGGGGGTGCACGGGGAGCGGGTGCTCGCCGTGCTGACCGCCGCCGGAATGGCGGCCCTGAACGAGCCGGGCGCGATCGTGGCCGCATAGGACCGGGTTCGGAAAACCCGTTGGCCTCCGGGCCCGGCACCGGGCAGCATCGCCGGAATGGACGTGTTCCTGCAAACGGAGCGGCTGATTCTGCGCCGCTTCACCCGCGAAGACGCGGATCTGCTGTTCGACCTCTACAACGACCCCGCCGTGATGCGTTACCTCAATGGCGGCGCTCCGGCCGACCTGGCCGAGATCAAGGCTGTTGATCTCCCGGCATTCCTGGGCTACTACCCCCGTTTCCGCGGTTACGGCTTCTGGGCCGCGCTCGATCGGGAACGTTCGGATTTCCTGGGCTGGTTCCACTTCCGGCCGCAGCCGGGCGACCCGGTGGACGAACCCGAACTCGGCTACCGCCTGCACCGCGCGGCCTGGGGCCACGGCTACGCGACGGAGGGCTCCCGCGCCTTGCTGGCGAAGGGTTTCACCGACCTGGGCGCGAGCCGCGTCACCGCCGCCACCGTCACCGCGAACCAGGGCTCACGCCGTGTTCTGGAGAAGCTCGGCCTGCGTTACCTCCGCACCACCCCGGCCGACGAGCACGACACCGCCGAAGGCGCCGAACACGGCGTGCGCGAGTACGCCATCACTCGTGCCGAATGGGCCGCACTGCCCGATCGACCGCCGCCGCCCTGACACAGGCCGCCTCCGCCGCTTCAGACCGAGCGCACCCATTCCTCCCCCAACCGGGTCAGTACCGCCTCGCCGCCGGTGAGGTCGGCGAGCCAGGCGGCGAACGGCTCCTCCTCGTCTGCGCCGAGGCCGACCTCGAAGTGGGCAGTGGCGTCGAAGCGAGTCTCGTTCAGCGTGTACGCCGATGAGCGCAGGTCGTTCTCCAGGCGGCCCGCGCGGGTGTAGTCCACCTCGACGTCGACGAGGCTCAGCCGCCGGTACTCGACCACCCCGACCGCGTCCAGGGCTTCCGACACCGCCTGCCCGTACGCGCGGATCAAGCCGCCCGCGCCCAGCAGCACGCCGCCGAAATGCCGGGACACCACCGCGACCGTGTCCGTGACCGCGCGGCGCCGCAGGACCTCCAGCATCGGGATGCCCGCGGTGCCGGCGGGTTCGCCGTCGTCGCTGGAGCGCTGGGTGCGGCCGTCCGGGCCGAGGACAAACGCGTGACAGTGGTGGCGCGCGGCCGGTTCGGCCTTCCGCCGGGCCGCGATCGCCTCGCGCGCAGCGGCTTCCTCGGCCACCGGAGCGAGGGCGCAGAGGAAGCGGGAGCGCCGGATCTCGATCTCGTGCAGTCCCGGACCCGGCACGGAGAGATAACGATCAGTCATCGACGGCTCGCCTCATGCGACCAGTCAACCACCGTCGCCGCGCGGACGAGCGCCAGGTGGCAGCGGCGTTTCGCCAGGTCAGCGCCGGTGTCGTCCGATCACCGGGAGAGAAGGCCCGACATATGGGAGTACCCCGGGGGGCGTCAACGTAAGCGTGGCATTTCCCACCCGGGCCCGGCGACGTATGTCGATTACAGCGAATTCACACTATCGTCATAAGACCCGGCGAACCCGGGAGTAACACCACGCACCCGGCCCGCCCCCCACCACACCGGCTGACCGCACCCAGCGCGTGGCTGCACCGACCACTGTTCGGCCGCCCAACGGCGTGTGGCCCGAGAATAACCCGCAGCCCGATCGACGACGACCGGGCTGGGCCGTCCCGCCTGGCTCTTCCCGCGAGCGAGCAGCAAGCTCCAGCGAGAGAGCAACGGGCGAGCCCGCGGCGAATTCGTTCCCCCCGACTGACCATCGCGGTTCCGGACCACTTCGTTAACCGGTTCACTGTCGAACCATCCGATGGAGTGAGTACCGGGCGCGCCAACGCCTTGGGAGGCGGCCAGCCGTGACCCACCGTGCCAGTTCCGGTTCCAGCACACCGGCCCTCGCGGGTCTGTACGACCCTTCTTACGAACACGACGCCTGCGGGGTCGCGTTCGTCGCCGACCTCGCCGGCCGCCGAGATCATCAGATCGTGGCGAAAGCCCTGGTCGCGCTCAGGAACCTGGAGCATCGCGGGGCGCGAGGCGCCGAACCCGACACCGGCGACGGCGCCGGCCTGCTGATCCAGGTGCCCGACGCGTTCTACCGCGAGGTCGCCGGCTTCACGCTGCCCGAAGAAGGCGCGTACGCGGTCGGCACCGCTTTCCTGCCCCAGGACGAAAAACGCCGCGGCCGCGCCATGACCACCATCGAGCGGATCGCCGCCGAGGAGGACATGCGCGTGGTGGGCTGGCGCGAGCTGCCCGTGGACACCGCGCACTGCGGGCCCACCGCCGCCGAGACCATGCCGCACTTCACGCAGCTGTTCCTGGCCGGGCGCCGCCACAACCGCGAGGGCCTCGCCCTGGAGCGCGCCGCCTTCTGCGTGCGCAAGCGCGCCGAGCACGAACTCGTGGAGGACGACGTCTACTTCCCGTCGCTGTCCTCACGTACGATCGTCTACAAGGGAATGCTGACCGAGGGCCAGGTCGAGCGGTTCTTCCTCGACCTCACCGACGAGCGCGTGACGAGCGCGATCGGCCTCGTGCATTCCCGCTTCTCCACCAACACCTTCCCGTCGTGGCCGCTCGCCCACCCGTACCGCTACGTGGCGCACAACGGCGAGATCAACACCCTCAAGGGCAACCGGAACTGGATGGACGCCCGCGAGGCGCTGCTGGAGACGGACCTCGTCCCCGGCGACCTCAAGCGGATCTACCCGGTGATCACCCGCGGCGCCAGCGACTCCGCCTCGTTCGACGAGGTGCTCGAACTGCTGCACCTCGGCGGCCGGTCGCTGCCGCACTCGGTGCTGATGATGATCCCGGAGGCCTGGGAGAACCACCAGGAGATGGACCCCGCGCGACGGGCGTTCTACGAGTTCCACTCGACGCTGATGGAGCCGTGGGACGGGCCCGCGCTGGTGGCGTTCACCGACGGCACGCAGATCGGCGCGGTGCTCGACCGCAACGGCCTGCGCCCCGGCCGCTACTGGGTGACCGACGACGGGCTCGTGGTGCTCGCCAGCGAGGTCGGCGTGCTGGAGCTGGACCAGTCCACGATCGTCCGCAAGGGCCGGCTGGAGCCGGGCCGGATGTTCCTCGTCGACACCGCCGAGGGCCGGATCATCGAGGACGAGGAAATCAAGGGCGAGCTGGCCACCGCGCACCCGTACGACGAATGGGTCGACGCCGGGCTGCTGCGCCTCGAAGACCTGCCCGAGCGAGACCGCGAAGTGCCGCTGCACGCCGCGCTCGTGCGGCGTCAGCAGTCGTTCGGCTACACCGAAGAAGAGCTGGAGACCATCCTCGAACCGATGGCCCGCACCGGCGCGGAGCCGATCGGCTCGATGGGCAACGATTCGCCGCTCGCCCCGCTGTCCTCGCGCTCGCGGCCGTTGTTCGACTACTTCATCCAGCTGTTCGCCCAGGTGACGAACCCGCCGCTGGACTCCATCCGGGAAGAGCTGATCACGGCGCTCGGCACGCAGATCGGCGCGGAGCCGAACCTCCTGGACGCCGGCGCCGCATCATGCCGCCGCATCGTGCTGCCGTTCCCCGTGCTGGACAACGACCAGCTCGCGAAACTGGTGCACGTCAACGACGACGGCACGCTGCCGGAGTTCCAGGCCGTCACCGTACTCGGCCGCTACAACGTGCACGGCGGCGGCGAAGCGCTCGTACAGCGGCTCGACGAGATCCGCAGCGAAGTGTCCGAAGCGATCGAGGACGGCGCACGGCTGATCGTGCTGTCCGACCGCGGTGTCGACGAGCACCACGCCGCGATCCCTTCGCTGCTGCTCACCGGCGCGGTGCACCACCACCTGGTCCGCGAGAAGACGCGCACGCAGGTCGGCCTCATCGTCGAGGCGGGCGACGCGCGCGAGGTGCACCACATCGCGCTGCTCGTGGGCTACGGCGTGGCCGCGGTGAACCCGTACCTGGCGATGGCGACGGTCGAGGAAATGGCGCACCAGGGCCTGATCCCGGGTGTCACCGGCAAGCAGGCGACCACGAACCTGATCAAGGCGCTGGGCAAGGGCGTGCGGAAGACGATGTCCAAGATGGGCGTCTCGACCGTCGCGTCCTACACCGGCGCGCAGATCTTCGAGGCCGTCGGGCTGGGCGCCGAAATCGTCGACAGCTGTTTCACCGGAACCACTTCACGGCTCGGCGGCGTCGGGTTCGACACCATCGCCGACGAGGTCGAGCAGCGCCACCGCCGGGCCTTCCCGGCCGACGGCGTCCGCCCGAGCCACCGTGAGCTCGAGACCGGCGCGGACTACCAGTGGCGCCGCGAAGGCGAGCCGCACCTGTTCAACCCGCAGACCGTGTTCAAGTTGCAGCACTCCACGCGCAGCGGGAAGTACGAGGTCTTCAAGGAGTACACGAAGGCCGTCAACGACCAGTCGGAGAAGCTGCAGACGTTGCGCGGGCTGTTCGACTTCAAGTACGGCGACCGGACGCCGGTGCCGATCGAGGAGGTCGAGCCGGTCTCCGAGATCGTCAAGCGGTTCGCCACCGGCGCCATCTCCTACGGCTCGATTTCGATGGAGATGCACCAGACCCTGGCCATCGCGATGAACCGGCTGGGCGGCAAGTCCAACACCGGCGAAGGCGGCGAAGACGCCGAACGGCTGTACGACCCCGAGCGGCGCTCCGCGGTGAAGCAGGTCGCGAGCGGCCGGTTCGGTGTGACGAGTGAGTACCTGGTCAACGCCGACGACATCCAGATCAAGATGGCGCAGGGCGCGAAGCCCGGTGAAGGTGGGCAGCTGCCCGGCGCGAAGGTGTACCCGTGGATCGCGAAGACGCGGTACTCGACGCCGGGCGTCGGCCTGATTTCCCCGCCGCCGCACCACGACATCTACTCGATCGAAGACCTCGCCCAGCTGATCCACGACCTGAAGAACGCCAACCCACGCGCCCGTATCCACGTGAAGCTGGTCGCCGAGGTCGGGGTGGGCACCGTCGCCGCCGGTGTGTCGAAGGCGCACGCCGACGTCGTCCTCATCAGCGGACACGACGGCGGCACCGGTGCTTCGCCCCTCACTTCGCTCAAACATGCCGGTACGCCCTGGGAACTCGGCCTCGCCGAGACCCAGCAGACGCTGGTCATGAATGACCTCCGCGGACGCATTCGCGTGCAGGTGGACGGTAAGCTCTCCACCGGCCGCGACGTCGCCATCGCCGCC
>DASXYS010000231.1:0-32486 GCA_036502365.1 Amycolatopsis sp. | reverse complement strand
GGGTCGAGCTGGATGCGGATCGGTTCGGTGGCCTTGCGGGCGTCGCGGCGGGCGGCGGCGGCGTGGACGGCCGCGGCGAGGGCCTTGCCGTCCGGGCGGGAGACGCGGACGAGGGCCCGTTCGCGCGCGGCGTTGCCCTCTTCGTCGAAGTCGCCGAGGGGGACGGGGCCCAGCACCTCGCCCGAGCCGGGCAGCGGGAGGTCTTCGAGGACGCTCGCAACGGCGTCCGGGGTGCCTTCGACGCTCGCCATGCGCATGGCGGGCGGGAAGCCGAGGTCCCGGCGTTCGGCCAGCTCCTGCGACGCGTGCCACGCCGGGTCCCAGCGGACCAGCGCCTGCACCACCGGCAGCCCCGCCTCCGCGCCGACCACGATGCGCCCGCCCGACGACGCCGGGCGCACCAGCGAGCCCGCGGCCATCCAGCGCCGCAGCGTCTCCTCCGACGCGCGCAGGTCCTGGCGGCCCAGCAGCGCCCAGCCGTCCAGCAGCAGCGCCGCGCCGTAACCGCCCTCGGCCACCGGCTCGGCGCCCGGGGTGCAGACCACCAGTGCCGGGCGGCCCGGCACGCTCGCCAGCACTTCCGCGGCCCCCGACGTCCGCACCGGTACCCCGGGGAACGCCCGTCCCAGCTCCTCCGCGGTGCGCTTGGCCCCGACGATCACCGCGCGCAGCCGCACGGAACCACAAGCCACACAACGGAAAGCCGTCTCCGGCACGCCGCACCAGCGGCACGCCGGAGGCTTCGGCGCGCCGTCCACGGAGCCGCCCGGCAGCGCCAGCGGGCCCGCGCACCGGCGGCAGTGCGCGGCCGTCCGGCAGTTGCCGCACGCCAGGCCCGGCACGTACCCCCGGCGCGGCACCTGCACCAGCGTCGGGAGCCCGGCCGCGAACGCCTGCCGCGCGGCCTCGAACGCCACCGCGGGCAGCCTCGCGACGCGGGCAGCCTCGTCACGGGCCACGTCGAAGTCCTCGCCGACGGGGGTCACCCGCGGGGCCGCCGCGCGCAGCTCGACGCGGTCGGCCAGCACCGGCTGCGCCCAGCCGGACTCGACCAGCAGCTGGGCCTCCGCCGTCCGCGCGAAGCCACCGACCAGCAGCGACGCCTTGGCCGCGTGCGCCCGGTCCATCAGCACGTCACGCACGTGCGGGTACGGCGCGTGCGGGTCGAGGTGCAGGTCGTCGCCGTCGTCCCAGACCACGAACAGGCCCGGGTCGGCCACCGGCGCGAACATCGCCGCGCGGGTGCCGACCACCACGCGCACCGCGCCGCGCAGCACGGCGAGCCACCGCCGGTACCGCTCCGCCGGCCCCAGCCCGGCGATCAGCGCGACCACGGCGTCCGCACCCACCAGCTCGGCGCAGGCCTCGTGCACCCGCGCCAGGTCCCGGTGGTCCGGCACCACGAGCAGCGCGCCCCTACCCTGCGCGGCAGCCACAGCGGCGGCCTCGGCGAGCCGCCGCGGCCAGTCCTCACCCGGCAAGGCCTGCCAGACGGCGTTCGCGGGCTTGCCCTCCGCCGTCGCCTCCAGGAACGCCGGGCCACGCTGGTATCGCGCCCACGCCGAGACGTCCGGGGCCGCCGGCGCCGGCGCGGGCTCGGCGGGCGGCTCCCCCTCGACCTTCGCGTGCCGCGGCGGCAGCGCCAGCCGCAGGACGTCGGAAAGCGTGCCCCCGTAACGATCCGCCACCGCCCGGCACACGGTGTGCAGCGGCGGCGGCAGCACGGCCTCGCTGGACGTGACCCGCTCCAGGAACGCCAGCTTCCGCTCGTACTCCGTGGTGTCGGCGCGCTCGACGAGGTACCCGTCGACCAGCTGCCCCGCGAACCGCACGCGCACGCGGCAGCCGGGCACCGCGGCCTCGTCCAGCTTGTCCGGCACCTGGTAGTCGAAGGTGCGGTCCAGGTGCGCCAGCGGGATGTCGACCACGATCTTCGCCACGGGCCGCTGAGCCGCCGGCTGCTGTTGTCCCTTACGCGGCAAGGACTTCTTCGCGCCGGTCTTCCCAGCGGCCTTCGCTTTCGCGGCGCGCGACGACGAGGCCTTCGGCTCCGGCTCGGAGCGCGAAGGCTCCGGGAGGTCCCACAGCGGGGCGGGTTCGGAGCTGCTCACCCCGTGATCTCTACCAGACCCCGCCGACAGTCCCGAACGCTTGTGAGTGTTTATGACGGTTAGAACCGTCATAAACACTCACAAGCGGGATCGGCAGACTGCTCAGGCGCCGACGAGCGAGCGCAGCGCCTCGGCGCGCGAGGTGCTCTCCCACGGCAGGTCGAGGTCCGGCCGGCCGAAGTGCCCGTACGCCGCGGTCTGCGCGTAGATCGGGCGCAGCAGGTCCAGATCGCGGATGATCGCGGCCGGGCGCAGGTCGAACACCTCGTTGATGGCGGACTGGATCTTCGACGGGTCCACCGTCTCGGTCCCGAAGGTCTCCACGAACAGGCCCACCGGCGCGGCCTTGCCGATCGCGTACGCCACCTGGACCTCGACGCGGCCCGCGAGGCCCGCGGCGACCACGTTCTTGGCCACCCAGCGCATCGCGTACGCGGCGGAGCGGTCCACCTTCGACGGGTCCTTGCCGGAGAACGCGCCGCCGCCGTGGCGGGCCATGCCGCCGTAGGTGTCGACGATGATCTTGCGTCCGGTCAGCCCCGCGTCGCCCATCGGGCCGCCGATGACGAACCGGCCGGTCGGGTTCACCAGCAGCCGCACGCCGTCGGTGTCCAGCTCCAGCTCCGCGAGCTCCGGCTCGACCACGTGCTTCTTCACGTCGACGCCGAGCATCTGCTCCAGGTCGATGCCGTCCGCGTGCTGCGTGGACACGACCACGGTGTCCAGCCGCACCGGCTGCTCGCCCGCGTACTCGATGGTCACCTGGGTCTTGCCGTCCGGGCGCAGGTACGGCAGCACGCCGTCGTTGCGGACCCCGGTCAGCCGGCGCGAGAGCCGGTGCGCCAGCGCGATCGGCAGCGGCATCAGCTCCGGGGTGTCCGAGCAGGCGTAGCCGAACATCAGGCCCTGGTCACCGGCGCCCTGGCGGTTGATCTCGTCCTCGTCCGACTCGACCCGCGATTCGTACGCGGTGTCGACGCCCTGCGCGATGTCGGGCGACTGCGAGCCGATCGCCACGTTCACGCCGCACGAGTTGCCGTCGAAGCCCTTGGCCGACGAGTCGTAGCCGATGCGCAGGATGACGTCGCGCACGATGGTCGGGATGTCCGCGTACGCCTCGGTGGTCACCTCACCGGCCACGTGCACCTGGCCGGTGGTGATGAGGGTCTCGACGGCGACCCGGCTGCGCGGGTCCTTGCTGAGCAGGCCATCGAGGATCGAGTCGCTGATGGCGTCACAGATCTTGTCGGGATGGCCCTCGGTCACCGATTCCGACGTGAACAGCCTTTTGGTGGACGCAGTCACGAGCCCCGTCACTTCCCTCGTTTCGGCTCGGTACCCAGCCTGGCCTTAGGTACCCCTTACAAGGCCCCACATTACCCAGAAGGCCTAGAGCTGGAGTCGACGCTGGCGCAAACCCGTTACAGCGTCCCACAATGTGGCGGCCAGCCGGGCCTTCGCACCGAGCGGGATGGCCTGCTCGGTGCCGTCGGCGGCGAGCAGCCAGCCCGAATTGTCCTCGGTGCCGAACGCTTTCCCGTCGCCCACCGCGTTGACCACCAGCAGGTCGGCGCCCTTGCGGCGGAGCTTGGTGCGGGCATGGTCGAGCACGCTGCCGTGCTCGTCGCCGGTCTCCGCGGCGAAGCCCACGATCACCTGGCCTTCGCGGCGGTCCTGCACCAGCTCGGCCAGGATGTCCGCGTTGCGGTCCAGGGTGATCACCGGGTCCGGCTGGTCGTCGGACTTCTTGATCTTGCTCGCGGCGCGCGAGGCGGGCCGGAAGTCGGCGACCGCGGCGGCCATCACCACCACGTCGGCGTCGGCGGCCGCGGCCTGCACGGCCTTGCGCAGCTCCTCCGCGCTCGACACCCGCTCGACGTTCGCGCCCGCGGGCGGCGGCAGCTCGACGGTGTGGGCCGCGATCAGCGTCACGTCGGCGCCGCGCTGGGCGGCGACGCGGGCGAGCGCGAAGCCCTGCTTGCCGGACGAGCGGTTGCCCAGGTAGCGCACCGGGTCCAGCGGCTCGCGCGTGCCGCCGGCGGAGACGACCACGCGCAGGCCCTCGAGGTCACGGGGCAGCGCGCGGGGCTCGTCCAGCAGCAGCCGGGCCAGGTCGACGATCTCGCGCGGGTCGGCCAGCCGGCCCTTGCCGGTGTCGACCCCGGTCAGCCGTCCGGCCGCGGGCTCGGTGACGACCAGCCCGCGTGAGCGCAGCAGCGCCACGTTGTCGCGGGTGGCCGGGTGCTCCCACATTTCGGTGTGCATGGCCGGGAAGAACACGACCGGGCACCGGGCGGTGAGCAGGGTGTTGGTCAGCAGGTCGTCGGCGATCCCGTGCGCGGCCTTGGCCAGCAGGTTCGCGGTCGCCGGGACGACCAGCACGAGGTCGGCCTCCTTGCCGACCCGCACGTGCTGCACCTCGGGCACCTCGGTGAACACGCCGGTGTGCACCGGGTTCCCCGACAGGGCCTCGAAGGTGGCCGCGCCGACGAAGTTCAGCGCGGCCTCGGTGGGCACCACGCGCACGTCGTGCCCGGACTCGGTGAGGCCCCGCAGGACCTCACAGGCCTTGTAGGCGGCGATGCCGCCGCCCACGCCCAGGACGATCCTGGGCTTGCGGTCACTCACCCTCGGTGTGCTCGAGCAGCCCGCCGTGGATCTCCCGCAGGGCGATCGACAGCGGCTTCTCGCGGGGGCCCGGCTCCACCAGGGGGCCGACGTACTCGAGCAGGCCCTCGCCCAGCTGGGCGTAGTAGTCGTTGATCTGCCGGGCCCGCTTGGCCGAGTAGATCACCAGGGCGTACTTCGAGGAGACCTTTTCGAGCAGGTCGTCGATCGGCGGGTTGGTGATGCCTTCGAGCTCTTCCAGCGTCGCCTGTTGCACAGTCACTCGTGGTGCTCCGTATCGTCCATCAGTTCGGTGGCAGAAATGTCTCCACCGGTAATCAAGTCTAGCAACCGCTCGGCGGCGGTCCGCACGTCGGCGTTGACCACCCGCTCGTCGAACTCGCCCGCCGCGGCCAGCTCCCGCTCCGCCTCGGCCAGCCGGGCGGCCACCGCGGCCTCGGATTCGGTGCCGCGCCCGGTAAGCCTGCCGACCAGTTCGTCCCACGAGGGCGGCATCAGCATCACCAGCCGCGCCTCCGGCATCGCGGCCCGGACCTGGCGCGCGCCCTGCAGTTCGATCTCCAGCACCGCCGGGCGGCCCTCGGCGAGCGCCCGCTCCACCGGCTCCCGCGGGGTGCCGTAGCGGTTGCCCGCGAACTCCGCCCACTCCAGCAGCTTGCCGTCGTCGATCAGCCGCTCGAACTCGTCGTGGCCGACGAAGTGGTAGTGGCTGCCGTCGATCTCGCCGGGCCGGGGCTTCCGGGTCGTCACCGAGACACTGAAGTAGATGTCCGGCTCGAGCTTGCGCAGCTCCCCCACCACGCTCGACTTCCCGACCCCGGAAGGCCCCGAGACGACGGTGAGCCGGTGGCGGGAGGTCTCCCCCGCCACCGGCTCACCGTCGCGGCCGGCGCCCCGGATCACCGGGTAGTCCTGACCGACGCCGCTCACTCGCCGCTGAACTCGGCCAGCAGCGCCTTGCGCTGCCGGTCGCCGAGTCCGCGGAGCCTGCGGCTGGGTGCGATCTCCAGTCGTTCCATCGTCTGCTGGGCCCGAACCTTGCCAACGCCGGGAAGGGCTTCGAGCAACGCCGAAACCTTCATCTTCCCGAGGACTTCGTTCTCCTCGGCCTGCTTCAGTACGTCGACCAGAGTGGTACCGCCCCGCTTCAGCCGCTCCTTCAGCTCAGCCCGGATGCGGCGGGCGGCGGCGGCCTTCTCCAGCGCCGCAGCACGCTGTTCCTCTGTCAGCTGGGGAAGTGCCACGTTTTCCTCCGGTAGTTCTCAAATCTGGGTGGGTGACGCGACGGTACCCACCCTGGACCAGGCGCCACAATGCGGGGGTGGCTGGTGGAGGCCGATTCCGGGGCCTGCTATTGGCCGTTTTCCCTGCGCCCGGCCAGCAGGTCGGCCACTTGGCCTACCGCTTGGCGCAGGGCGGCGGTATCCGGGCCGTGCCGCAGCAGGTCACGGGACGAGGCCGGCAGCACGCCCGGCAGGCCGGGCCCGAACAGTGCCCGCAAGTCCCCCGTTGTTGCCCCCTGGGCACCGAAACCTGGGGCCAGCACGGGTCCGTTGAGCCGGGTCAGGTCCAGTTCGCCCGGGGCGACGGTGGCGCCGACGACCACGCCGACGTCGCCGTAGGGCTCTGCGCCGGCGTTGTGCTCCGCCGCGTCGTCCACGATGCTCTGGGCCACCGTGCGGCCGTCCGGGAGCTTCGCGCTCTGCAACGCGTGCGCCTCCGGGTTCGACGTGCGGGCGAGCACGAACAAGCCGTTGCCCGCCTCGCGCGCGGCCTTCACCGCGGGGTCCAGCGAGCCGAAGCCGAGGTACGGCGACACCGTGACCGCGTCGGCCGCGAACGCGGCGTCGGCGGCGACGTACGCGGCCGTGTAGGCGGCCATGGTGGAGCCGATGTCCCCGCGCTTGACGTCCAGCAGCACCAGCGCTCCGGCGTCGTGAGCGGCCGTCACGACGCGGTCCAGCACCGCCACCCCGGGCGGGCCGAACGCTTCGAAGAACGCCGACTGCGGCTTGATGATCGCCGTCTCGGCCGCCAGCACTTCGGTGGCGCCCAACGCGAAGCGTTCCAGCCCGCTCACATCGAGTGGCAGGCCCCAGGATTCGATCAGGCCCGGGTGCGGGTCGATCCCGGCGCAGAGCGGCCCGCGCGCGGCGACCGCCTTCGCCAGCCGCACCCCGAACCGCGCCATTCCGTTCCCTGCGGTCATTTCGTGGCCTTCAGCGCCGCCTGGAGGCTCTGGAGGCTGCGCACCCCGATATCGCCCCGGATGAGCGCTTCGATGCCGTGCACGGCCGCCGCGGCGCCCTGGACGGTGGTGATGCACGGGATGTCCCGCGACACCGCCGCGGTGCGGATCTCGTAGCCGTCGATGCGCGGACCGCTGTTGCCGTACGGGGTGTTGATGACCATCTCCACCCCGCCGGCGAGGATCACCTCGACGATGTTCGGATCCTCGTTGCCCGGCGACGCGGCTTCCGAATGCTTGCGCACCACCGTGCAGCCGACTCCGTTGCGCCGCAACACTTCCGCCGTGCCCGACGTGGCGAGGATCTCGAATCCGAGGTCCGCCAGCCGCTTCACCGGGAACACCAGCGAGCGCTTGTCCCGGTTGGCCACCGAGACGAACACCCGCCCGGAAGTCGGCAGCGAGCCGTACGCGCCGCTCTGCGATTTCGCGAACGCCTTCCCGAAGGACACGTCCACGCCCATCACCTCGCCGGTGGACTTCATCTCCGGCCCGAGCAGCGAGTCGACCCCGTGGCCCTCCGGCGTGCGGAACCGGTGGAACGGCAGCACGGCCTCCTTGACCGCGACCGGCGAGTCGGCGGGCATCCGGCCGCCGTCGCCCTCGGCGGGCAGCACGCCCGAGGCGCGCAGGTCCGCGATCGTCGAGCCGGTCATCACCAGCGCCGCGGCCTTGGCCAGCGGCACCGCGGTGGCCTTCGAGACGAACGGCACCGTGCGCGACGCCCGCGGGTTGGCCTCCAGCACGTACAGCACGTCGTCCTTCAGCGCGTACTGGACGTTCAGCAGCCCGCGCACGCCGACGCCGCGCGCGATCAGCTCCGTGGAGCGGCGCACCTCCTCCAGGTCGGTGGCGCCGAGCGTGATCGGCGGCAGCGCGCACGAGGAGTCGCCGGAGTGGATGCCGGCCTCCTCGATGTGCTCCATCACGCCGCCCAGGTACAGGTCTTCACCGTCGAACAGCGCGTCGACGTCGATCTCGATGGCGTCGTCGAGGAAGCGGTCCACGAGCACCGGGTGCTCGGGCGTCACCTCGGTGGCGCGGTGGATGTAGCCGGCCAGCGACTCCTCGTCGTAGACGATCTCCATGCCGCGCCCGCCGAGCACGTACGACGGCCGCACGAGCACCGGGTAGCCGATCTCGTCGGCGACGCGCTTGGCCCCCTCGAAGGAGGTCGCGGTGCCGTAGCGCGGGGCCGGCAGGCCGGCCTCGGTGAGCACGTCGCCGAACGCGCCGCGGTCCTCGGCCAGGTTGATCGCCTCGGGCGGGGTGCCGACCACGGGCACGCCCGCGTCCGCGAGCCGCTTCGCCAGCCCCAGCGGGGTCTGGCCGCCGAGCTGGACGATCACGCCGGCCACGGTGCCGGACTGCTGCTCGGCGTGGACCACCTCGAGCACGTCCTCGAAGGACAGCGGCTCGAAGTACAGCCGATCCGAGGTGTCGTAGTCGGTGGAGACGGTCTCGGGGTTGCAGTTGACCATCACGGCCTCGAACCCCGCCTCGCGCAAGGCGATCGCGGCGTGCACGCACGAGTAGTCGAACTCGATGCCCTGCCCGATCCGGTTCGGCCCGGAGCCGAGGATGAGCACCTTCGGCTTGTCCGGCTGGGCCGCGACCTCCGACTGCGCCGCGGGATCGGTCTCGTAGGCCGAGTAGTGGTACGGGGTGTTCGCGGCGAACTCGGCCGCACAGGTGTCGACGGTCTTGAACACCGGGCGCACGCCGAGCCGGTGGCGCAGTGCGCGCACGCCGTCCTCGCCGGCCAGCTCCGGGCGCAGCGCGGCGACCTGCCGGTCGGACAGGCCGGTGCGCTTGGCGCGGCGCAGCAGGTCGCCGTCGAGCACCGGGGCGTCGCGCACCTCGGCGCCGACCTCGCCGATCAGCGCGATCTGGTCGATGAACCACGGGTCGATGCCGCTGGCCTCGTGCACCTGCGCGACGGTGGCGCCCAGCCGCAGGGCGCGCTCCACCTCGTAGAGCCGTCCCTCGTGCGGCACGCGCAGGGCGTCCAAAGTGGACTCCATGGTGGCGCCTTCGGGGTCGGGCAGTGTCCAGAAGCCGGTCGCCTTGGTCTCGATGGAGCGCATCGCTTTGCCGAGTGCCTCAGGGAAACTGCGGCCGAACGACATGGCCTCGCCGACGCTCTTCATCGTCGTGGTGAGCGTCGGGTCCGCGCCGGGAAACTTCTCGAAGGCGAACCGCGGGATCTTCACCACGACGTAGTCCAGCACCGGCTCGAACGCCGCCGGGGTCTCGCCGGTGATGTCGTTCTGGATCTCGTCGAGCGTGTAGCCGATGGCGAGCTTCGCGGCGATCTTGGCGATCGGGAAGCCGGTCGCCTTCGACGCCAGCGCGCTCGACCGGGAGACGCGCGGGTTCATCTCGATCACGACCATGCGGCCGTCTTCGGGGTTGATCGCGAACTGGATGTTGCAGCCGCCGGTGTCCACGCCGACCTCCCGCAGCACGGCGATGCCGACGTCGCGCATCACCTGGTACTCGCGGTCGGTCAGGGTCATCGTGGGCGCGACCGTGACGGAGTCGCCGGTGTGCACGCCCATCGCGTCGATGTTCTCGATCGAGCAGACGACCACGACGTTGTCGTGCTTGTCGCGCATCAGCTCGAGCTCGTACTCCTTCCAGCCGAGCACGCTCTCCTCGATCAGCACCTCGGTGACCGGCGACTCGTCGAGGCCGGTGGAGGCGAGCCGTTCCAGCTCCGCGTCCGTGTGCGCCATGCCGGAGCCGAGGCCGCCCATGGTGAACGAGGGCCGGATGACCACGGGCAGGCCGAGGTCGGCGACGGTCTCGCGGACCTCCGCCATGTCGTGGCAGACCCGCGAGCGCGGCACCTCGGCGCCGATCGTGCGCACGATGTCCTTGAACTTCTGCCGGTCCTCGCCGCGCTGGATGGCGTTGATGTCCGCGCCGATCAGCTCGACGCCGTACTTCTCCAGCACCCCGCGCTCGTGCAGGGCGACCGCGCAGTTGAGCGCCGTCTGGCCGCCGAGCGTCGCCAGCAGCGTGTCGACCGGCCGTCCCAGCGCCTGCTCCTCGGCGATCACCTTCTCGACGAAGTCCGGGGTCACCGGCTCGATGTAGGTGGCGTCGGCGAACTCGGGGTCGGTCATGATGGTGGCCGGGTTGGAGTTCACCAGGCTCACCCGCAGGCCCTCGGCCCGCAGCACCCGGCAGGCCTGGGTGCCCGAGTAGTCGAACTCGGCGGCCTGCCCGATCACGATCGGCCCGGAGCCGATCACCAGCACGTGCTGGATGTCTGTCCTCTTCGGCATCAGGCCTTCTTCTCCATCAAGCTCACGAACTCGTCGAACAACGGAGCCGCGTCATGCGGTCCGGCCGCGGCTTCGGGGTGGTACTGCACCGAGAACGCCGGCACGTCGAAGGCGCGCACGCCCTCGACGGTGTTGTCGTTCGGGCAGTAGTGGCTGATCTGCGCGGCGCCGTAGGGCGTCTCGAAGCGCTGGCCCGGCTCGCCTTCGAGAGCGAAGCCGTGGTTCTGCGCCGTGATCGCGACCCGGCCGGTGGCCACGTCGATCACCGGGATGTTGATGCCGCGGTGGCCGTAGCGCATCTTGTACGTGCCCAGCCCCAGCGCGCGGCCGAGGATCTGGTTGCCGAAGCAGATGCCGAACAGCGGGATTTCGCGCTCCAGCACGGCTTTTGTCAACGCGGTGGCGTGCGCGGTGGTCGCCGGGTCGCCGGGGCCGTTGGAGAGGAAGACCCCGTCCGGCGCCGTGTCGAGCAGGTCTTCGACCGACGTCGCCGAGGGCAGCACGTGCACCTCTATGCCGCGCGCCGCCATCATCCGCGGGGTGTTCGACTTGATGCCCAGGTCCAGCGCGGCCACGCGGAACCGGCGCTCGCCCGCCGCCTCGACCACGTACGGCCGGTCCGTGGAGACCTCGCCGGCCAGGTCGGCGCCCTTCATCTGCGGGCTGTCCAGTACCTCGGCCACCATCTGCTCGTCGGTGCCCAGCGCGTCGCCGGAGAACACCCCGGCCCGCATCGCGCCCTGCTCGCGCAGGTGCCGCGTCAGCGTGCGGGTGTCCACCTCGGCGATGCCGACGACCCCCTGCCGTTCCAGCTCCGCGTCGAGCGAGCGCTTCGAACGCCAGTTGGACGGCGTCCGCGCGGGGTCGCGCACGACATAGCCGGAGACCCAGATCCGGGCCGACTCGTCATCCTCGTCGTTCCAGCCGGTGTTGCCGATCTGCGGCGCGGTCTGCACCACGATCTGGCGGTGGTAGGACGGGTCGGTCAGGGTCTCCTGGTAGCCGGTCATGCCGGTGCAGAACACCGCCTCCCCCAGCGTCCGCCCGCGCGCGCCGTAGGCCGCGCCGCGGAAGACCCGGCCGTCCTCGAGAACCAGGGCAGCCGGGACGCGGGTGCCGTTCGCGGTGCTCACTGGGCACCTCCCTTGATGTCGTGTTCGGAAAGCTGGTCGATCCATTGTGGATAGTCGTCGAGCTCGTCGCCGCGGAAGCCGGTGTCCAGCTCGACGGTGTTCGACTCTTCAGTCCCGGCCCGCCAGGTGATGATGAGCAACGCGTCGGTGCCCATCACCTTCCCGGCGATCCGCGAGTCGCGGCGGACCCCGGTGACCGCCTCGCGCGGGATCCAGAAGTCCGGCGCCCCGCCGCGCTCCACGGCGATGCCGCCCGGGTGCAGCCGCCAGACCGCGCCGCTGCGCAGCCCGGCGCCGCGGGTGACCACGCGGTCCTGCCAGTGGCCCGCGGTCGTGGTGCTGACGTAGAGCCCGGTCGACTCCAGCCGGGCCTCGCCGGGCTCGGCGGGAATCTCCGGGAACGGCGGCACCAGCACGCTCTGCGCGCGGGACTTGCGCCGCCAGCCCAGCCACATGCCCCACAGGCAGAGCAGGAAGAAGACGACGATCCCCAGGGTGAGAAGGACGCGGTCCATCAGCAGATCTTCCCTTCGCGCGCGGTGATCCGCCCGCGCAGCACGGTCGCCGTCACCACGCCGGGCAGGCGCATTCCCTCGTACGGGGTGTTGGCGGAGATACTGGCCAGCTCGGCGCCGCGCACGGTCCACTCGGCGTCCGGGTCGACCAGGGCCAGGTTGGCGGGCTCGCCGGCCTCGATCGGACGGCCGTGGTCGGGCAGGCTGCCGATCGCGGCGGGCCGCTCGCTCAGCACCCTGGCCACCCCGCGCCAGTCGAGCAGGCCGGTCTTCACCATCGTCTCGGCGACCACCGAAAGCGCGGTCTGCAGGCCGAGCATGCCCGGCCGCGCGGCGCTCCACTCGGTGTCCTTGTCCTGCACGGCGTGCGGGGCGTGGTCGGTGGCGACGCAGTCGATCACGCCCTCGGCCAGCGCGGCGCGCAGCTTCTCGATGTCTCCCCCGGTGCGCAGCGGCGGGTTCACCTTGTTCACCGGGTCGTAGGTGGCCAGGCGCTCGTCGGTGAGCAGCAGGTGGTGCGGCGTCACCTCGGCCGAAACCTCGGTGCCCCGCTCCTTCGCCCATCGCAGCACGTCGACGGTGCCCGCGGTGGAGACGTGGCAGACGTGCAGCCGGGCCTTCGCGTGCTGAGCGAGCAGGCAGTCGCGCGCCACGATCGACTCCTCGGCCGACGCCGGCCAGCCCGGGTAGCCCAGCCGCGCCGCCTGCTCGCCCTCGTGCGCCTGCGCGCCGACGGTCAGCCGCGGCTCCTCGGCGTGCTGGGCGATCACGGCGTCGAGCGCGGTGGAGTACTCCAGCGCGCGGCGCATCAGCAGCGGGTCGGCGACGCAGACACCGTCGTCGGAGAACACCTTCACCTGCGCGGTGCCCTTGGCCATGGTGCCGAGCTCGGCGAGCTTCTCGCCCTTGAGCCCGACCGTGACCGCGCCGACCGGGTGCACGTCGACCAGGCCGACCTCCTGCCCGCGCCGCCACACGTGGTCGACGACCAGCGCGTTGTCGGCCACCGGGTCGGTGTTGGCCATGGCGAACACGGCGGTGTAGCCGCCCAGCGCGGCGGCGGCGGAGCCGGTCTCGATCGTCTCGGTGTCCTCGCGGCCGGGCTCACGCAGGTGGGTGTGCAGGTCGACGAAACCGGGCAGCAGGACCTGGCCCGCGGCTTCGAGCACCTCGGCGCCGTCCGGCACCTCGACGGCGCCGATCGCGGTGATCACCCCGTCCTCGACGAGCACGTCGACCGGGTCGCCCTCCCCGTACGGGCGGGCGCCCTTGATCACGAGAGTCATGCGGCGGCTCCTTCACTGGCCAAGAGGTGATAGAGGACCGCCATGCGCACGTGGACGCCGTTGCGGACCTGTTCGGTGATGGCCGAGGCCGGGGAGTCGGCGACCGCCGAGGCGATCTCCATCCCGCGCAGCATCGGGCCGGGGTGCAGCACCACGGCGTGCTCCGGCAGCAGCGCCAGGCGCCGCTCCGAGAGCCCGTAGGAGATCGAGTACTCCCGCGACGAGGGGAAGAACCCGCCCGTCATCCGCTCGGCCTGCACCCGCAGCATCATCACCGCGTCGACGGCGGGCAGCTCCGCGTCCAGGTCGTGCGAGACCGTGACGGGCAGCGTCTCGACGCCGACCGGCAGCAGCGTCGGCGGCGCGACCAGCACCACCTCCACGCCGAGGGTGCTGAGCAGGTGGATGTTCGAGCGCGCGACGCGGCTGTGCAGCACGTCGCCGACGATCGCCACGCGCCGGCCGGCCAGCGAGCCGAGCCGCTCCCGCAGGGTCGCGGCGTCGAGCAGTGCCTGCGTCGGGTGCTCGTGCGTGCCGTCGCCCGCGTTCACCACGGCGGTGCCCGCCTCGGCGAGCCAGCCGGACAGCCGGTGGGCGGCGCCGGAGGCGGGGTGGCGGATGATCACGCAGTCGGCGCCCGCGGCGGCCAGGGTGAGCGCGGTGTCCCGCAGCGATTCCCCCTTGTTCACCGACGAGCTGGCCGCCGAGACGTTGACCACGTCGGCGCTCATCCACTTGCCCGCGATCTCGAACGAGACCCGGGTGCGGGTGGAGTTCTCGTAGAACAGTGTGATCACCGTGCGGCCGCGCAGCGTCGGCAGCTTCTTGACCTCGCGGCCGAGCAGCGTGTGCTTCAGCTCGTCGGCGGTGTCGAGGACGGCTGTGGCGGTGTCGGCGTCCAGCCCGTCCGTGGCGAGCAGGTGCTTCACCGGGTCTCTCCTTCCGGGGCGCGGAGCAGGACCGCGTCCCGGCCGTCCGTTTCGGTCAGCAGCACGGACACGCCTTCGGCCCGTGCGGTGGGCACGTTCTTCCCGACGTAGTCCGCGCGGATCGGCAGCTCCCGGTGGCCGCGGTCGACCAGCACGGCGAGCTGGACGGCGCGGGGACGGCCCTGGTCGCGCAGGGCGTCGAGCGCCGCGCGGATGGTGCGCCCGGAGAACAGCACGTCGTCGACCAGGATCACCAGCCGGTCGTCGATGCCGGACGCGGGCAGCTGCGTCTGCTCCAGCGCGCGCGGCGGACGGCGGCGCAGGTCGTCGCGGTACAGGGTGACGTCGAGGGCGCCCGTGGGGGGCGTGGTGCCGGCGAACTCGCCGATCTTCTGCGCCAGCCGAAGGGCCAGCGGGGTGCCGCGGGTGGGAATGCCCAGCAGCACCGGGGGTGCGGTGTCACCCGGTGGACCGGCGGTCTTCTCGATGACCTGGTGGGCCATCCGGGCGATGGTGCGCGCGACATCGCCGGCGGAAAGGAGCTCGCGCTCCCCGGCCGGCACCGCCGCGCCACGCGGACGTGACGACAAGGCGGACCTCCTTCCCCGCCTCTCTGGACGGGTCCTTAAAGGACGTCGATCTCCGGCTTGTGCGAGGAAATCGCACCGACAGTAGCAGGGGAGGTCAATCAGCCTTCCGGGTGGTGTGTGCATGGCCCCGACCAGGGGCGGAAGACCTTCTGCTTGACCTGGTGACAACTATGCGTAACCATTACTCTGAGTATTCGACTCGAGGAGTCCCCTCACCGGTCATCCGACCGGCGCGGGGGTGAGGAAACGGAGAACCACCAGATGGGCGATTACGCCAAGGCGCTCGGGGCCAAGCTCCGCGGGATCCGCCAGCAGCAGGGCCTTTCCCTGCACGGGGTCGAGCAGAAGTCGGGCGGCCGCTGGAAGGCCGTCGTCGTCGGCTCGTACGAGCGTGGCGATCGGGCTGTCACCGTCCAGAAGCTGGCCGAGCTGGCCGACTTCTACGGCGTGCCGGTGGTCGAACTGCTGCCGGAGGGCCGCGTGCCCTCGGGCGCCGAGCCCGCCACGAAGATCGTGATCAATTTGGAGCGGCTCCAGCAGCTACCCGCGGAGAAGGTCGGCCCGCTCGCGCGGTACGCGGCGACGATCCAGAGCCAGCGCGGGGACTACAACGGCAAGGTGCTTTCGATCCGCACCGAGGACCTGCGGTCACTGGCGATCATCTACGACATGACCCCCGGCGAGCTCACCGAGCAGCTCATCGACTGGGGCGTCCTGCCGCCAGAGGCCCGTCCGTCCAAAGAAGACTGATGTCCGGCAGCTGCCCGACGCGGTGAGCGTTTCCGGACCGGACACCGGAAACGCTCACCCCGCTCGGGCATCTGCCGCGTGCGTGGCCGTGGCTGCGGACGGTGATCAACGACGCCCGCGCGGCCCGGTTCCCGGCGCCGGCCCCCGGCCCGCGCCGTTACCCGATCGGGCTAGACCACCCATACCCATCGTGATCCGCCGCGTTCCTTGAACGACAGCGGCCGTGGGACGACAGCGTCTACAGAACCGCGCGGAGCCGGTCGGCGATCGTGCCGATGCGGCCCAGCACACCGTTGACGAAGCGGGGCGAGTCGTCCGTGGAGAGTTCCTTGGCCAGGCCCACGGCCTCGTCGATGGCGACCGGGTCCGGCACGTCGGCCGACCACAGCATCTCGTAGACGCCCACGCGCAGCACCGCGAGGTCGACCGGCGGCATCCGGTCCAGGGTCCAGCCCTGCGAGTGCTCGGACAGCAGCTCGTCGATCTGCTCCCGCCGCGTGGTGACGCCCTCCACGACCGTGATCGTGTAGTCCGCGACCGGGTCGACCTCCACCGCGCCGACCCGGTCCGCCAGGAGCGTGACCGCGTCGGCGTCGCGCTGGGCGGCCTCGTACAGCATCTCGACCGCCCGGCGGCGGGCCTGCCGGCGGCTGATCGACCCGCCGCGGTTCGGGTGCGGCGGCAGCTTGTCCGGCATCAGCTGGAGACGCGGCCGAGATAGCGGCCGTCGCGGGTGTCGACCTTGATCTTCTCGCCGGTGGAGAGGAACAGCGGGACCTGGATCTCCGCGCCGGTTTCCAGCGTGGCCGGCTTGGTGCCGCCGGTCGAGCGGTCGCCCTGCAGGCCAGGGTCGGTGTGCTGGATCACGATCTCGACCGAGGTCGGCAGCTCGACGTACAGCGCCACGTCGTTGTGCACCGCGACCTGGACCTCGGTGTTCTCCAGCATGTAGTTGGCGTTGTCGGCCACGGTCTCGAACGGCACCGTGATCTGGTCGTAGGTGTCGGCGTCCATGAACACGAAGTCCTGGCCGTCCTTGTACAGGTAGGTCATGTTCCGGCGGTCCACGGTGGCCGTGTCGACCTTCGTGCCCGCGTTGAAGGTCTTGTCGACGACCTTCCCCGTCAGCACGTGCTTGAGGGTGGTGCGCACGAACGCACCGCCCTTGCCCGGCTTGACGTGCTGGAACGCAGTGACGGTCCACAGCTGGCCCTCGAGGTTGAGGACGAGCCCGTTCTTCAGGTCGTTGGTGGTGGCCACGAGCTTTCGGTCTCCTGTGTCGATCTCTAGTCCGCGACCGCCGTTTTCAGACGGCCACGAGGTCCTTGGTGCTCAGGGTGAGGAGTTCGGGCCCGGTGTCCCGCACGACGAGCGTGTCCTCGATGCGCACGCCACCGCGGCCCGCGAGGTATACGCCGGGCTCGACGGTGACCGCCATACCGGCGGTCAGTGTACCGACGCCCGTGGTAGCGAAGCTGGGCGCCTCGTGCACCTCGAGGCCGACGCCGTGCCCGAGGCCGTGGGGGAACTCCTCCCCGCGGCCCGCGGCGACGATCACGGACCGGGCGGCGGCGTCTACTTCGGACACCACGGCGCCCGGCCGGACAGCCTCGGTGCCGGCCGCCTGCGCGCGGTGGACCAGGCCGTAGAGCTCGCGCTGCCAGTCCGCAGGCTCGCCGAGCACGAACATGCGGGTCATGTCGGAGTGGTAGCCGTCGACGGTGGCGCCGAAGTCGAGCTTCACGAAGTCGCCCCTGCGCAGCTCGGCGCCGGTCGGGCTGTGGTGCGGGATGGCGGAGTTCGGCCCGGCGGCCACGATCGAGTCGAACGAGGGCCCGGCCGAACCGTGCTCCAGCATCCGGTTCTCCAGGTCCCGGGCCACTTCCAGCTCGGTCCGGCCGGGGCGCAGGCCGCCGGCCGCGACCAGGTCGGCGAGCGCCCGGTCGGCAGCCGCGCAGGCCGCGCGCAGCGTCTCGACCTCCACCGCGTCCTTGACCACGCGCAGCTGCTCGACCAGCCCGGGCGTGCGGATCAGGTCCACGGTCTCGAACCGGACCCTGAGCACCTCGTGCTCCTCGACGCTGACGTACTGGCTCTCGAAGCCGGTCCGCCGGTGGTGGGCGTGGTCGTGCGCGGCGCGGATCGCGAGCGCCCGGGCGCTCGCGCGCTCGGTCACGCGCTCCAGGTCGGGCACCTCGGCCGCCGACTGCGTGGTGTAACGGCCGTCGGTGCAGAACACCGTGCGCCCCTCGCCGCTCGTGTGCACGAGCAGCGCGGCGTTCGAGCCGGTGAACCCGGTCAGGTAGCGGATGTTGAGCAGGTCGGTGACCAGCAGCGCATCGACCCCGGACTCGGCGAGCAGGGACCGCAGCGCGCCGCGCCGGTGAGCGTGGATTTCAGGCACCCGGCCAGCTTAGCCAGCCGGGCCGCGCGGCTGATGCGCCTTACGTAGGGTGACGCTCCGCGTCCGCGGCCGCACTCGTCCGGGAGGACCACACGGCGTTCACCCACCGGCACCTACACTCCGTCCATGCTGGCTGCCTGGTTGACGCGCGGGCTGGTCATGGCCGTGGTGCACGCCGCGGCGATGACGCTGCTCGCCAAGTGGTCCGTGTTCCACCCGACCGACCAGACCGTGATCACGTCGGTGACACTCGCGGTGCTCGTCGGCGTCGCCGCGCTGTGGAGCGCGATCGACGGCTGGCGCGACCGGCCCGACCGCGGCCGCGCGTGGTTCATCGCGGCGCTGGTGACGGGTCTGGCGGGCGGCGTCCTGTACGTGATCGGGCGCGCGATCTTCGTCGACCAGACCGGCGTCGCGGAGCTGAAGTCGGCCCTCACCGGCGGCGCGGCGTTCTCCGCCCTCCTGGTACTGGTCCCGGCCGGGCTGGGCCTGTTCGTCGGCGGCCGGATCCGCCGGCCCAGCCGGGCGGATTCGTCCGGCGACGAGGTGCTCGAACCGGACGAGTCCCGCCACCAGCGCAGCACCGGCGAGCTGGACCTTGGCGAGACCTTGCCCGACTCGGATTCGGACTCCGACACGGCTTCCGGCCCGGACTCTCCCACGCCGAACCGACGGGCCAAGCGCCGCAAGCCTTCCCCGGCCCGCCGCCCGCGCCCCGGCCCCGACGGCGACTCCGGCGAATCCGGCCACTCCGGTGACCTCGGAGCCGAGGACCCGGCCGCGGGGCGCAAGTCCGGCGAGCTGGACCCGCCGTCGCCGGTCAGCCGCCCAGCGGCAGGCCGATCGCGTAGGCGTCCCACTGTCGCGGGTCGACCTCCGTCACCTCGGAGTCGTTGAGCTTCACCGAGCCGGTGTCGGGCAGGCCCCACCGCACGTTCTTGCCGAGCAGCACGCTGTAACCGCGCCCTTCGGCGTGGACCACGGTCGCGTCGGCGTGCAGCCGGGCCGTCACCGGGATGCCCTCGACGGGCGGCAGCGGCTCGTTCAGTACTTCGCCCGCGAGCGTCGTGGCCACCGAGCGGCGGTCGATCCGGATGCGCTGCCCACGGCGGAACAGGTCCATCGTGCGTTCCGGGGACGGCATCGCGACGCCGTCGAAGGTGGTGGTGACGCGGTCGGCGTCCGCGCAGGCGCCGGAGCCGCGCACGTCGAGGCCGAAGTGCTGCAACGCGGTCGGGGCCCCGGACTCGCCGGTGACGGTCGCGCGGACGACGTCGAACGAGACCGTGCCGCAGGGGTCGGTGACCGACGTCGGCGCGTGCCCGTCGGGCCGCCGGACCAGGCCGGGCCCCTCCTTCCAGGCGCCGGGGATCACGACGGGCGCGTACGGCTGCAGGGTGAAGTCGCGGTCCCAGAACGTCAGTGTGGTGCCGGCCGCGGTCTCGTGGGCGATGGCGAACGCGTCGAGCGCACCGACCCACTCCAGGTCGGCGCTGAAGCCGTCCACCACCGAGCGCTCGCGAGGCGCGTTGGTCGAGGAGACCGGCGCGAAACCATTGTCCCCCAACGCTTCCACTCCACTCCCGAACGCCGGGTCGTGCGAGCGGACGACAAACTGCCCGGCGCCGTTCCAGCCCGCCGCGCGGCCGGTGGTGTCGGTGAAGAGCAGGTAGTACCAGCCGTCGAGGAACACCACGGACGGCTGGCCGGCGCCGTAGACGTTGTCGCGGTGCACGTCGTGCGAGGGCCCGAGGATCGGCTTGCCGCCCGCCGCGCGGGTCCAGTGGACGCCGTCGGTGCTGGTGGCGAGACCGATCGCGTTGCCGAGCGCGTGGTCGCCCGCCGCGCCCGTGTAGTACAGGTAGTAGGTGGTGCCGACGCGCAGCACCGACGGGTCGCAGGTGTGCATGCCGTCGAAGTTGCCTGGCGCGCCCGACAGCACCGGGACGGGGACCCCGCCACCCGGTCCGGCGAACGGGCCGTCGGGGGTGGGCGCCTCGGCGTACAGGATGTCGTCGCCCGGCGGCCCCGCGCTGCCGTACTGGCTGCACCACCACATGTGGGCCTTGCCGCCGTCGAGCATGACCGTGGGGCCGTAGTTGTACACCGCGTCCTCGCCGCCCGCGGCGACGACACCGGGGCTCTGCCGGGCCCCGCCGGCGGACAGCGCGACGTTCTCGGCCCGCGGTGCTTTCGGCGGAGCGGCGGGCTTCCCGCCCGCGATGCCACCGGGAGCGGGGCCGTCGGCCTGGGACTGCGCGTAGCTGTCGCTGCACCCCGTGGCCACGAGCCCGGCCAGCGACAGGGCGAGGAGGACACGCACGGGTCGCCGACCCCCAGGACGAAACGGGTGCACGATTGCCTAGTGTAGCCAGGCCTGCACCGGTCGGGTGACTCAACTCCCGTGTGGCGGGCCCTCGACCGCGACCAGCTCCACTTCGAAGCCGTCCTCGTTCTCCAGATAGGCCGCGTAATGCGCGTCGCCGCCGGCGTACGGGAACCGTTCGGCGAAGAGCGGCTGCCAGCCGGGCCCGCCCTCGGCCAGCTCGTCGACCTCCACGCGGGTGCCGACGTGCAGCGCGAGGTGGTTGAGCCCCGGCCGGGTGCGCTCGTGGCTGTCGCCGGTGGTCGCGGGCGAGGCCTCGACCACCAGGTACGTGCCGCCGAGGCGCCAGCTGACACCCGCGGGCCAGCGCTGGAACTCCCGCCAGCCGAGCCGGATCAGCAGCCAGCCCCAGGCGCGCTCGGCGCGAGCAAGGTCCGGCACCCACAGCTCGATGTGGTGCGGCCGCCCGTGCCGGCCCGGCAGCGCGACGAGCACGCGGTGGGTGTCGCCGTAGTGGACGCCGCTGCCGACGTCCAGGAACCCGAGCCGGCCCGCCACCGCCCGGCTGGCGCCGTTGTCCTCGTGCACCAGCGCCCACACCGCGGGCAGCCCGAGGGTGCCGAGCCCGTGGTCGAGGACCGCGCGGGCCGCTTCGCCTGCCAGGCCCTGCCCGGCGTGCTTCACCCCCACGAAGTAGCCCAGCTCGGCCACCCCGCCGGGCAGCTCGGTGGACGGCCGCAGGTGCGCGACGCCGGCCACCTCGCCGTCCCGCTCGATGACCCAGTGGCCCTGTCCGGCGGGCCCGTCGTAGGCGAGCCGCCGCTTGACCATGGCCCGCGCCTGCCCGGGATCGGTGAAGTCGGCCGCGAGGAACCGGCTCATCTCCGGCGCAGCGAATACCTCAAGGACTGCTTCGGAATCGGCCTCGGTCAGCGCCCGCAGCCGAAGCCGCGCGGTGGTGAGCTCGGGTGGGTTGTTCATGCAGCCGAGTCTCTTGCACCGGAGCAGTCTCCTCCAGCGCTTTAAGCGTTCGCGGCGATCCAGCGCAGCGCGAGCGCGTACCCGTCCACGCCGAGCCCGACGATCACGCCCGTCGCGATGTCGGAAAGCACGCTGTGGTGCCGAAATTCCTCGCGCTTGTGCACGTTCGAGATGTGCAGCTCGATCAGCGGCGCGGTGAGCTGCGCGGCGGCGTCGCGGACGGCGATCGAGTAGTGCGTCCAGGCGCCCGCGTTGAGGACGACCGGGTGACCGCCGTCGGCCGCCTCGTGCAGCCAGCCGACGAGTTCGCCCTCGTGGTCGGTCTGCCGGACCTCGACGTCGAGGCCCAGCTCGGTGCCGGTCTTCACGCACAGCGCCGCGAGGTCCTCGTGCGTGGTGGAGCCGTAGACGGACGGCTCACGCTTGCCGAGGCGGCCGAGGTTGGGGCCGTTGAACACGAACGCCTTCACAGCAGCACGCTCCCGGTGTTGCTTTTAGATGGGCGCTGTGGGGTGTCGTCGACGATCGCGGAGTACGCGGCCGCCAGCAGCGCCGGGTCCGGGCCCTCCAGGCGGCCGGGCTTCGCGAGCCCGTCGAGGACCACGAACCGGAGCACGCCGGAGCGGGTCTTCTTGTCGCCCTTCATGCTTTCGACGAGCTGCGGCAGCGCATCGGCGTCGTACGTCGTCGGCAGGCCGAGCAGCTTCAGCACGGACGCGTGGCGCGCGGCCGTGGCGTCGTCGAGCCGGCCGGTGAGCCGTGAAAGCTCCGCGGCGAAGACGAGGCCCACGCTCACCGCCGCGCCGTGGCGCCAGCGGTAGCGCTCGCGACGCTCGATGGCGTGGCCGAGGGTGTGGCCGTAGTTGAGGATCTCGCGCAGGTCGGACTCGCGCAGGTCGGCGGCGACGACGTCGGCCTTCACCTGGATCGAGCGGCGGACCAGCTCGGCGAGCACGTCGCCGGAAGCGTCGAGCGCCGCGGCCGGGTCCGCCTCGATCAGCTCGAGGATGCGCGGGTCGGCGATGAACCCGGTCTTGACCACCTCGGCCATGCCCGCGACCAGCTCGTTCGGCGGCAGCGTCTCCAGCGTGGCCAGGTCGGCGAACACCGCGGACGGCTCGTGGAACACGCCCACCAGGTTCTTGCCGGCCTCGGTGTTGATGCCGGTCTTGCCGCCGACGGCCGCGTCGACCATGCCCAGCAGCGTCGTCGGCACGTTGACCAGGCGCACACCGCGCATCCAGGTGGCCGCGACGAACCCGGCCAGGTCGGTGACCGCGCCGCCGCCCAGGCCGACGACCACCCCGCGGCGGTCGAGCCCGATCCGGCCGAGCACCTCCCAGCAGAAGCTCGCGACGCCGAACGCCTTGCCGTCCTCGGCGTCCGGGATCTCGACGCGGTGCGCGTCGAGACCCGCGGCGGCCAGCTCCTCGCGGACGGCCTCGGCGGTGGTGGTGAGCGTCGGCGGGTGGATCAGCGCGATCTTCGACGCGTCGGCGAGCTGCGTGGTGAGCTCGCCGAGCAGGCCGCGGCCCACGACCACGTCGTACGGGTTCGCGGTGGCGACGCGGATCCGGACCGGGTCGGCCGGGTTGTCGGACACGGTTTTCCTCACTACTCCTGAAGCTCCGGGACGCCGGCGAGCGCGGCGGTCGTGGCCGCCACCACCTCGGCGGGCGTCCGCGTGTCGGTGTCGATCTCGACGGTCGCGACCTCCCGGTACACCGGCAGGCGCGCGTCGAGCAGGGTCTTGAAGGTGGCGCGCGGGTTCACGCCCGCGAGCAGCGGCCGAGCCGTGGACAGGCCGGCGCGCTGGACCCCGGCGGCCAGGCCGACGTTCAGGAACACCACCGTGTGCTCCGCCAGCAGCGCGCGGGTCGCCGGCGTGAGCGGGGCGCCGCCGCCGAGTGACAGCACGCCGTCGTGCTCCGCCAGCGCGGTGGCGACGGCCTCGGCCTCGAGCACCCGGAACGCCGGCTCGCCGTCCTCGGCGAAGATGTCCGAAATGGACCGTCCGGCGCGCGCGACGATGTCGTCGTCGGTGTCGCGGAACACCACGCCGAGCGCTTCGGCGAGCAGCGGGCCGACCGTGCTCTTGCCCGAGCCGGGCGGCCCGACGACCACCGCGCGGGGGCTCACCAGCGCTCCTCGAGCGCCTTCAGGTAGCCCTCGGCGTTGCGCTTGCTCTCGGCCAGCGAGTCGCCGCCGAACTTCTCCAGCGCGGCGTCGGCCAGCACCAGCGCGACCACCGACTCCAGCACCACGCCCGCGCGGGGCACGGCGCACACGTCGGAGCGCTGGTGGATGGCCACGGCCGGCTCACCGGTCCGGACGTCCACAGTGGACAGCGCCTTCGGCACGGTGGAGATCGGCTTCATCGCGACCCGCACCCGCAGCGGCTCGCCGTTGGTGATGCCGCCCTCCAGCCCGCCCGCGCGGTTGGACCGGCGGGTGACGCCGACCGGGCCGGTGCCGCGGTCGATCTCGTCGTGCGCCTGGCTGCCCCAGCGGCGGGCGGTGGTGAAGCCGTCGCCGACCTCGACGCCCTTCATGGCCTGCACGCCCATCAGCGCGCCGGCCAGGCGGGCGTCGAGCCTGCGGTCCCAGTGCACGTGCGAGCCGAGGCCCGGCGGCAGACCGTAGGCGAGCACCTCGATCACGCCGCCGACGGTGTCGCCGGCCTTCCGCACCGCGTCCACCTCGGCGACCATCGCCTCGGTGCCCTCGGCCGAGAACGCCCGCACGGGGCTCTCGTCCACGGCGTCGAGGTCGCCCGGCTGCGGCAGCGGCCCCTCGGGCGCGTCCGCCCCGCCGATCGAGACGACGTGGCTCAGCACCTCCACGCCGAGCAGCTGGCGCAGGAAGTTCCGCGCCACTGTGCCCAGCGCCGTCCGCGAAGCGGTCTCGCGGGCACTCGCGCGCTCCAGCACGGGGCGCGCCTCGTCGAAGCCGTACTTCTGCATGCCGGGCAGGTCGGCGTGCCCGGGCCGGGGCCGGGTCAGCGGCTCGTTGCGTGCCAGCCCGGCGAGCACCTCGGGGTCCACCGGGTCGGCCGCCATGACCTGCTCCCACTTGGGCCACTCGGCGTTCTCGATCTGCACCGCGATGGGGCCACCCTGCGACAGCCCGTGGCGGACGCCGCCGAGGAACTGCACGTTGTCGGTCTCGAAGCCCATCCGCGGGCTGCGGCCGAACCCGAGCCGACGCCGCGCGAGCTGCGCGGTGAGGTCCCCGGTGGTCACCTCCACCCCGGCGGGCAGGCCCTCGAGGACGGCGGCGAGGGCGGGTCCGTGTGATTCTCCTGCGGTGATCCAGCGCAACACCGGGTAATCCTGTCACGTCCCCCGCCGATGCGGGCGGGAACCCCTCAGCTCATGGCCACCCCCGATCCCGGCCCGGCGACCACGGCGCACAGCCAGGTGGCCAGCAGCAACGCCGGGCCGTGCGGTACCCGCGGTGGCCGGGCCGGCCGGTGAGAGCGGCCCGGGGTGCGGCGGTGGGTGGTTCGCCCGTCGGACGCGCCCGGAGTGCCGGAGCCGGCCGCCCTCCCACCGCAGGGAGCCGGGGTGCGGGGGTGGGCGACTTGGTGCGACGCATCCACTGCGCTGGAGCGCGGGTCCACTGCGCGGGGGTGCGGGCGAGGGGCGGGTGACGGCTTGTCGGCGGCAGTAGCGGAGCCAGTAGCGGCAGCAGCAGCTAAGGCAGTGGCGCCCCCACCCGCCGCGGCGATCGGCGGGTGGGGGCAGCTGGTTGGGTGCTCTGGCCCGTCGCCCGGTTTCGGTGGGGGCGCAACGGTTTTCCCGGGCCGCCGGGTCAGGGTGCGCAGACGGCCGGCCGCGGCGAGGGCGGCGCTCAGGAAACTGGCGGCCACTGCGGCGAAGGCGAGCGCGGGCCAGCCGACGGCGCCCAGCACCGCGCCGAGGCTGCCGGTGAGCTTCACGTCGCCCGCGCCGAGTTGTCCTGGGGCGAAATGGCGAACCAGCAGGTGCGCACCGCCGAACAGCAGGGCGCCGGCGAGGCCGGCGGTCAGTGTTTCGAGGCCGCCGCCGGCCAGCGCGACGGCGAGAAGGGGGTACGCGGGGAGGGTCAGCACGTCCGGCAGCCGCCGGTGGCGGACGTCGGCCAGTGCGAGTGGCGCGCCGAGCACCGTGACAAGCCAGGCGACCGGCAGCCACCAGCCCGGCCAGCCGCCTGCCTGCCATCGCCACGCGACGACCGCCGCCCCGGCCCCCGCGACCATCGCCGCGAGCCTGAGCGAAATCGGCGCGCCGGCTCCGCGCACCAGTAGCCCCGCGCCACTGGCCGCGAGGGCGCCGGTCACTATGACCAGCGAGAACAGTCCCCATTCCATGCCGACCACGCTGACAGGGAACGGCCCTCGCGGGCAATCAAACGCTGTCGCGAAAGGTCCCCTCGCGACGCGCGGAGCGGCTTTTCACCCGACCGGGCAGCGGGATCAGGGCTGACGGGTGGCAAGACGCGGGAGGACGGCCGCACCCCTCGGGGCACGGCCGACGACGGCGCAGCGACGGTGAAACCCACGTCGCCGCCCGAACCGGTGTCCTCAGCGGGACACGCTCACCGCCCGGCGGGACTGGAGGTCGCGGACCAGCAGGACGAGGCCGAAGATCACGCAGAGCGCCTCGGTCACCACGCCCCAGTACTCGAACTGGCTGTTGAACTGGTCGTGCACCCCGAAGAACCCGACCGTCACGGCCAGGAAGTACGACACCAGCGTCACGGCGCCGAAGCCGAACGCCAGCAGCGCGGGCAGCCAGTGCTTCCAGACCAGCACCGCGACGGCGATCACGACGCCGGCGATGCCGTTGAGCAGGAACAACGGGCCGACCACGGCGATGTCCGAATAACCACTGCCCCAGTACAGGTAGAAGTGCACCAGCGCCGAGCCCACCAGCCCCACCGCGGCGAGCACGCGGAACCACTTGTCCATGACCGAACCTCCACTCCGACCCACCCTGGATCCCTTCGGCAGGTACACGGACGGTGGCCCGATTCGGTTCACCAAGGCGGGCGGGCGGAGGACATCACGCACAATCTCGTGAACCGGTGAACCGGACCGGCCCGGATCTCGTTGCCAGGGGTATGACTGCCGAACTGCACTCCCGCCGTTCCGTCCTCACCACCGGGGCCGCCGTGGCCGGTGCCGCCGTGGGCACCGTCGCCCTCGCCGCCTGTGGCGGTGGCTCGGGGACGAGCGCCGAAACCTCGAAGCCGGGCAGAAAGGTGATCGCGCTGACCGAAGTGCCGGTGGGCCAGGCGAAATCCGCGAAGACCCCGGACGGCCAGGACGTGATCGTCGCCCAGCCCACCGCCGGGACCGTCGCCTGTTTCAGCGCCGTCTGCACGCACCAGGGCTGCACCGTGAACGCGCCCAGCGGCGGCGAGCTGCACTGCCCGTGTCACGGCTCGGTCTTCGACGCGCTCACCGGCGCCGTCAAGAAGGGGCCTGCGGACAAGCCGTTGCCGAAGGTGAACGTGAAGGTCGAAAACGGCCAGGTGACCACCGCCTGACCAGGCGGAAAACCCACGAACAGGGCCCCTTGTGGACGATCACCGTCCACCAGGGGCCCTGTTGCTGTAGACGTTCAGTCGCTCCAGGTGAACAGCGGGTCGCCCGCGGCGACCTCGCGCCCGGGCTCGAGGTCCGCGAGCACCTCGGCCGGCGCGTCGAGCCCGACCACCGGCACGATCGGCGAGTAGCCGGCGGCCGCGACGGCCTCCGGGTCCCAGCCCACCACCGGCTGCCCGGCGCGCACCGCCTCGCCCTTCACCACGTGCAGGGTGAAGCCCTCGCCCTTCTCCTTCACCGTGTCGATGCCCAGGTGGACGAGCACGGCGCGACCGTCCTCGGTGGCCACCACGAACGCGTGCGGGTGCAGCGTCACGACGGTCCCGTCGACCGGCGCGACCGCGTCGGCCCGCCCGCCGCTCGGCACCACGGCGACACCGGGCCCGACCATGGCCTCGGCAAACACCGGGTCCGGCACCTCGGTGATCGCGACCACCTTGCCGGCGACCGGGCTCAGGATCCGCAGGCTCACATCAGGTCCTCGATGTCGCTGGCGATCGTGTCGGCCTCGGGGCCGACGATCACCTGTACGCCCGAGCCCATCCGCACCACGCCCATCGCGCCCGCGGCCTTGAGCGCCGGCTCGTCGATCAGGCTCATGTCCTCCAGCTCGCACCGCAGCCGCGTGATGCAGCCTTCGATCTCGACGATGTTGCCCGCTCCGCCGAGTGCCGCGAGAATCTTCTCCGGCCTGTCGTCCGCCATCGCGGCCTCCTCGTTTCCTGTTGCTTTCCCACATGAGCAAGCTGCATTTCCAGCAGTACTACGCCGTTCGTCGGCATGCACGCCGCGGTCGGCCACGAACGCATAACGGTGGTTGACACCCGCTCGCCCGCCGGAGCATCCTGCCCCATCATGTCATTGGTCTAGACCGGAACGTACCAATCTTCCGGCCCGGACGCGAGCACCGGTTTGCGGTGCGACGAGACGAGGGAGGGTGACGCCGATGAGCGCAGCCGCGCACGTCCCGCCACCCGATCGGGTCGAGCGGGTGGTGAACGGGCCCACGCCCAAGCACGCCCAGCTGCGGGAGATCCTGCGCCGCTCGGTCGAGCGAGAGCTGCCGCCGGGGTCGCCGATCCCGTCGGAGCGGGAGCTCGCCCAGCGTTACGGTGTCTCGCGGCTCACAGTCCGCTCGGCGATCGGGAAACTCGTCGAGGAGGGCCTGCTGGCCAGAGTCCGTGGCAAGGGCACCTTCACCGCGGCGCGGCGGATGGAGCTGCAGCTCTACCTGATGTCGTTCACCGACGACATGCGCCGGCGGGGGCTCACCCCGACCACGGAGGTCGTCTCGACCGCCACGGAGATCCCGCCGGTGACCTCGGCCCACGCACTCGGCCTCGGTGAAGGCGTGCCCGCCCACCGCCTCGTGCGGCTGCGGCGCGCCGACGGCGTGCCACTGGCCGTGGAACGCGGCTGGTACCACGCCGGCCGGACCCCCGGCCTGCTCGACCTCGACCTGTCCCGTTCGCTGTACGCCCAGCTCGGCGAGGCCTTCGACCTCCGCCCGGACCAGGCGTACCAGACGGTGTGGGCCGAGTCCGCGGACCGCGAAACGGCGCGCCTGCTCGGCATGCGCACCGGCAGTCCGCTCCTGGTCTTCCGCCGGGTCTCCAGCGCCAACGGAGAGCCGGTCGAGGACATGACGTCCTGGTACCGGGGAGACCACTACCAGGTGACCATGCAGTTGGATCGGAACACCCCGGATTCCGGCCACGAACCCCACTATGGAGGTACCCGATGAGCGCCACCACCGCGGAGGGGGCGAAGGGCAAGAAGAGCGGCAGCGGCCTCGCCGGCCTGCAGCGCTTCGGCCGCAGCCTCATGCTGCCCATCGCCACCCTGCCCGCGGCCGGTCTGCTGAACCGGCTCGGCCAGGACGACGTGTTCGGCAAGGACGGGCTGGGCTGGGACAAAGTCGCGGCCGTGATCGGCGCGGCGGGCGGTGGCCTGTTCGACTGGCTGCCGCTGCTGTTCGCGATCGGCATCGCAGTCGGCTTCGCCCGCAAGGGCGACGGTTCGACCGCCGTCGCCGCGGCTGTCGGCTGGGTCGTCTTCAACAAGGTCATCCAGGCCATCGCGCCGATCAGCAGCCAGCAGGGCTACAAGCCCGGCTGGGACGGCGCGCCGATCCACTGGCCCTACAGCGTGCTGACCGGTGTCGTCTCCGGCATCGTGGCGGCGCTGCTGTGGCAGCGTTACCACCGCATCAAGCTGCCGGCCTGGCTGGCGTTCTTCGGCGGCCGCCGGTTCGTGCCGATCATCACCGCGCTGGCGATGATCATCCTCGGCGTGATCTTCGGCCTGCTGTTCAAGTACGTCGACGAGGGCATCACCTCGATCGGCAAGGCGGTCGTCGGCTCACCGGTCATCGGTGGCGGCATCTACGGCTTCCTGAACCGCCTGCTCATCCCGATCGGCCTGCACCAGCTGCTGAACGTGCCGGTGTGGTTCATCTTCGGCGGCGGCGACCTGACCAACTTCTTCAACCACGTGCAGGGTTCCGGCACGTTCATGACCGGCTTCTTCCCGATCTTCATGTTCGCGCTGCCCGCCGCCGCGCTGGCCATCTGGCGGACCGCGAAGCCGTCGCAGAAGAAGCTGGTCGGCGGCATCATGCTGTCCGCCGCCCTGACCTCGTTCATCACGGGTGTCACCGAGCCGATCGAGTTCTCGTTCATGTTCGTCGCGTGGCCGCTGTACCTCATCCACGCGGTGCTGACCGGCTCGTCCCTCGCGCTGGTCAACGCCCTGGGCATCCACGACGGCTTCAGCTTCTCCGCCGGTGGCATCGACTACCTGCTCAATTATGGAATCGCAACCAAGGCGTGGCTGCTCATTCCCATCGGGATCGTGTACGCACTGATTTACTACTTCCTGTTCACCTGGGTGATCAAGAGGTGGAACCTGCGCACACCGGGCCGGGAGGAGGACACCGACGCCGAGGTGACCACCACCGACACCGCGCCGGTGGCCGTCGATGCCGGCACGCCGCTCGCGCAGGAGCCCGAGGAACAACCAGTGGCCAACTAGAACGACGAGGAGCACCCATGCCGGAACGACGCGTCAAGGTCGGCAGCAAGGTCGGGTTGCACGCCCGCCCAGCCGCACTGCTCGCCAAGGCAGCCGCCGCGCAGCCGGTGCCGGTGACGATCAGGAAGGCTGACGGTCAGCCGGTGCCCGCCAACAGCGTGCTGAACCTGATGACGTTGGGCGCCATGCACGGCGACGAGGTCGTGCTGGCCGCTGAGGGTGACGGGGCCGATGCCGTCCTCGACGAGATCGCCGCCATTGTGGCTGCCGACCTCGATAGCTCAAAGGGGTAGCGGCAACGATTCGGAGGTGGCCATGCGTAGGGCCGAACGCATGGCCGCCTTCGGAGCCGGCCGGCCGGTGAACTGCTCGACCTGGCCGAATGCCTGGTGCAGCAACATGTCCAGCCCGGTGGCCAGCCGCCCACCGCGCCGCGCAACGGCCTCGGCGAGCGGTGTCGGCCACGGGTGGTAGATCACGTCCAACAAGCACGGCGCCTCGGCCAGTTCGTCGGCATGCGGATCGGCTGCCGCCGCCGGGACCGTGCTGACCACCACCGCCGATGCCGCCGCGAGTGCCCGCAGGTCGACATCCGTCCACCTGCGCACGTCCACCCGCAGCCCGACCCGTTCGGCAGTCGCCGCGGTCTCGGCAGCACGGGCCGGTTCCCGCACCACGATCGCCACGTCGGTGACGCCCAGTTCGGCCAACCCGGCCAGTGCCGCCGCCGCTGTGCCGCCCGCGCCGAGCACCAGTGCGGTCGCGCCGGACACGGGAACGTAGCCACCCGCCGCGGTGAGCGCCCCGGTCACGCCGGCCACATCCGTGCAGTCGGCCCGCCACGCACCGCCGCCCAGCGGGACCAGCGTGTTGGCGGCGCCGACCGCGACAGCGCGATCGGTGCGTTCCGTCGCGAAGGCCAGCGCCGCCCGCTTGCCCGGCATCGTGACCGCCAGGCCTGCCCACTCGTCGCCGAGTCCGGCGACCAGCCCGGGCAACCGCTCCGCGTCGGCCTCGATCCGGTCGAACGACCAGTCGGTGAGCCCGAGTTCCCGGTACGCGGCCATGTGCAGCACGGGCGACAGCGAGTGCGCCACCGGCGACCCGAGAACGGCGGCCCTGCGAACTGTCACGTCAGAAGACGCCGTTGCGGATAGCGATCTGGACGTTCGCGTTGTGCTGCGTCAGGTTCGTCGCGAAGCAGGAACTGCGGTCCTTCTGGCACACCACGAAGTAGATCCACGGCCCGGCGGCCGGCTGGGTGGCCGCCTCGATCGCGGACCCGCTCGGGCTGGACACCGGCGTCGGCGGCAGGCCCGAGTTTCCGTAGGTGTTGTAGGCGCCCGACTTGGGCCGCTCGGTCGGTGACGTGGCCACCATCGGACGGTCCAGGCCGTAGTCCACTGTGGCGTCGGACTGGAGATCCATGCCCTGCTGCAACCGGTTGTAGAACACCCGCGCGATCTTCGGCATGTCCGCCGTCGTGCCGGCTTCCCGCTCCACAATGGACGCGAGCGTGAGCACCTGGTAGGGCGTGAACCCCGAGCTCTGCTGGTTGGTGGACGGCAACCCGGCCGCCTGCAACTGGGCCGAACTCTGGTCCATGATCCGCTTCAGCGTCTGCGCCGCGGTCTCCCCCGGCTTCAGGTTGTAGACGCCGGGCATGATCAGGCCTTCGAGCCGGTGCTTGGGGTCGGCTGTCGTCACGCTCGGGATCGCCCAGTCCGGCACGCCGAGCGCTGCGGGATCGGTGTCGGCGATCGCGGATCGCAACTGTGCCACCGAGACGCAGGTGTTCTTGCCGTTCAGCGTGGCGCAGGAGGCCTGCGAGATGTGGGTCAGGATGCCGGCGGTGACCTTGTGGGTGACGCTGGTCGTGTCGTCCAGCTGCTGGCCGCTCTTGATCTCCAGCAGGCCGACCCTGCTCTGCGTGTTGGTGATCCTGGCAACCGCGGCGGCACCGGACATGTGCTCCTTGAGCACGTAGAAACCAGGCTGCACGCTGGCCAGCGCCGAACTGTTCTCGCCCGCCTTGACGAAGGCGCTGGAGCTCTTCACGATCCCGGCCTGCTGCATGTCGTCGCCGATGTCCCGGGTGGTGTCGCCCGCGTTCACCTGGAACACCACGTCCCGGTCACCGGAGCCGACATAGTCGGGGTACACGCCGATGCCCATGAACTGCCGGACACCGAGATACGCACCACCCGCGATGAGCAGCACGAGCACCAGCACGATGGACCACGTCAGTCCCCGACGCCTGCGCTTGCGCGGCCGCCTGGCGCCCCGGCCGCGCCTGCTGCTGGGGCGCCGATGGTCGTCCTCGGACAGGTCGTCGAACAGTTCGAGACCGTCGTTCACGGTGTCACCTCGTCGGACGCCGGGTCGTGGTCGGCTGGCTCCGCCCTGGCCAGGGCCGCTGCCCTGGCGTCCAGCCAACTCTGCAGGATCTCCACGGCAGCCGCCTGGTCCACGACCGCGCGCTGCCGGCCACCCTTGACCCCCCGGTCGGACAGCATTCTCGCCGCTGTGACGGTGGTGAGCCGCTCGTCGACCATGCGGACCGGCACGGGGGCGACCCGGCCGGCCAGCGCGTCGGCGTACGCCAGCGCTGTGACCGCCGCCTGACCTGTGCGGCCGGCGAGAGTCCTGGGCAGGCCAACGACCACTTC
>DASXYS010000230.1:0-39489 GCA_036502365.1 Amycolatopsis sp. | reverse complement strand
CTGTTCGCCTGGTCGACGATCTGGGTGTACATCGTCGCCCAGCTCGCCGCAGGCATCGCCGCCGGGCTGGCATTCCGGGCCCTCAATCCCGCAGACAAGTGACAACCCCGTTGAGCGACTTCGGTTCATCACGGCCAGAGGTTCCATCAAGCCAAGGAGATATCGGTATGACAGACAGCCGGCCCAAGCCGACGACGACCGACGCGGGCATACCGGTCGCGAGCCAGGAGCACTCGCTGACCGTGGGCCCGGACGGGCCGATCCTGCTCAACGACTCTTACCTCATCGAGCAGATGGCCAACTTCAACCGGGAGCGGATCCCGGAGCGGCAACCGCACGCCAAGGGGTCCGGCGCGTTCGGCTCCTTCGAGGTCACCCACGATGTCAGCCAGTTCACCCGGGCGGCGGTTTTCCAGCCTGGGATCCGGACGGAGACGCTGATTCGGTTCTCCACTGTGGCCGGAGAGCGCGGCAGCGCCGACACCTGGCGTGATCCACGCGGGTTCGCGCTGCGGTTCTACACCAGCGAGGGGAACCTGGACCTCGTGGGGAACAACACTCCAGTGTTCTTCCTGCGCGACCCGCTGAAGTTCCAGAACTTCATCCGGTCGAAGAAGCGCCGCGCGGACAACGGCCTGCGCGACAACGACATGCAGTGGGACTTCTGGACCCTGTCACCGGAGTCGGCGCACCAGGTGACCTGGCTGATGGGCGACCGGGGCATCCCCCGGTCCTGGCGGCACATGAACGGGTACGGCTCGCACACCTACTCCTGGGTCAACGCCGCCGGAGAGATCCACTGGGTCAAGTACCACTTCATCTGCGACCAGGACGTCGAGTTCCTGACCCAGGACCGGGCCGACGAGCTGGCCGGTAAGGACGCCGACTACCACCAGCGCGACCTGTACACCGCGATCCAGCGCGGGGACTACCCCAGCTGGACGCTGAAGGTGCAGATCATGCCGTTCGAGGAGGCGAAGACCTATCGGTTCAATCCGTTCGACCTGACCAAGGTCTGGCCGCACGCCGACTACCCACTGCACGAGGTGGGCAAGCTGGTGCTGGACGGCAACCCGGTCGACATGCACACCCAGATCGAGCAGGCCGCGTTCGAACCGGACAACCAGGTGCCCGGCACCGGGCTGTCGCCGGACAAGATGCTGCTGGGCCGCGGGTTCTCCTACGCCGACGCGCACCGGGCCCGGCTCGGGGTCAACTACACGCAGATCCCGGTCAACGCCCCCAAGGCGCCGGTCAACAGCTACTCCAAGGACGGCGTGATGCGGGTGACCACGGTGTCCGATCCGGTGTACTGGCCGAACTCCAAGGGCGGCCCGCAGGCCGACCCCGTGCTGACCGCCGAGCCGCTGTGGCATCTGGACGGCGACATGGTCCGCTCGGCCTACACGTTGCGCCGCGACGATGACGACTGGGGTCAGGCCGGCACGCTGGTCCGGGAGGTGCTGGACGACGCCGCGCGGGATCGTCTGGTGTCCAACATCGTCGGCCACTTGCTGGGCGGCGTGACCGAGGCGGTGCTGGCACGCGCCTTCCAGTACTGGAACAACGTGGACCAAGCCCTCGGCGCGAGGATCGAGAAGCGCGTTCGCGCCCGGCAGGCCTGAACCGGCGGCCGCTTCGCGGTCGGGCCCGGCGCCGAGGCGCCGGGCCCAAGGTCAGGGCCTGGCGATCGTGAGCGCGGCGGAGGGTGCGAGCAGGCCAAGGGCTCGGGCGCGCTCGACGGCGCCGGCCCTGCTGTGCGCGTCGAGCTTGACGTAAAGATGGCGCATGTGAGTCCGGACCGTGTTCACCGATACCGACAGCTCGCCGGCGATCTCCGGGGCGGACAAGTTGGTGGGCAGGTAGCGCAGGACGCGGATCTGGCTCTTGCTGAGCGGTTCACGCAGCCGCTGTTCCGCCGGCTGGGGAGGCGCCGGCCTTTCCGGGCCGGTCAGCAGAGCCAGAATCCGGGAGATCAGAGGACCGTGTGCCGTGCCGTCAAAGGCGTGCCGCTCAAGCAGTCCTGGCGCCCGGTGGAGGAGGAACGGCAGGAGAGCACCGTCGGCCTCAGCGAGATCGAGCGAGCGCTCCAGGGCGCGACCGGCAGCGCGCCGGTCACCGAGAGCGTCGCGGGCGATCGCCCCCACCAGAAGGGCACGGACTACCCAGACACGGGATTCAGGTGCTGCGGCAGCACCATCGAGCAGGGGCGCGAGGACGGCCGTTGCCGCAAGTGGGTCGCCCTGGGCGAGCCGGAGTTCGGCGAAGACAGTGCGCATCTCGGCGGTGTCTCGCTGCTGGTCGTCCAGTGCGGCGAAGGCGGCTTCGGCGCGCCGGGTCTCGCCCAGCCGCACGAGCGTTTCCAGCTGTTGTGCTCGTACCCTCGTCGCGAGCGTGTGCGGTGTGATGAGGCAATCGGTCAGCCGGTCGGCCGTCCGGAACGCGGCCAGCGCGTCGTCGTTCCGGCCACGCGCCAGCTCGAACAATCCACGGGCACCATGCAGCATCACCCCGGCCGCCGGCTGGACCTCGGCCCGCAGTGTGCGCTCGGCTCGCTCGAGCCACTGTTCCGCGTTGTCCAGACGTCCCTGCCAGATCAGCGTATCTGCCAGCGCCGCGTAAGCCACGGCGACAACTGGCTCCTCGCTCCAGCCATGCCGGCGAGCCAGTTCCACGGCACGCTCGCTCCGCTCCGCGGCGAGCGCGAATGACCGTGGTTCCGCGACCATCGCCCAATGCGCCAGGGCACTGACCTCCAGATAGGGCCGCCCGATCCGGTGGGCCAGTGCGACGCCCTGCGCCAGGTGCCGGTCTGCGTCATCGGTCCGCGCGGTCCACAACTCGGCGATCCCCAGGTGAATCAGCGTCATCGCCCGAAGGTCCGGGTCGTGCTCGGCAAGTAGGTTCTGGGCGAGAGCCGCCTCGGTGGCGGACTGTGCCGCGTCCGTGGCCCCGGTCGAGGCCGGCAGCCACTGTGGTTCCTCGATGACTGCCGGAAGGTCTATCCGGCGCAGGGCGCAGATGAGCCGCAGCAGGGCGAGCATCACCTGACAGCGTTCGCGCCGGTCCGCCGGCACCGACGCCAGATCCCGTGTCGCCAGGGCGAGATGCCGCTCCGCCTCCTCCAGCGATCCGCCGATCAGCTCCGAAACCGCCATCAGCGCGACGAACTCGGCATCGGGCGCGACCGCACCGACCGGAAACCCGGCCAGCACATCCCGCACGACGGCACGCTGCCCGTCGAGGTAGAGGCCAAGCCAGTGATCGGACAGCAACCGGGCCGCCAGGCTCCAATCCTGCGCCGCCTGGGCGTGGCGGATCGCGCCGGCCGGGTACCCGTGCCGGGCGAACCACGCGGCGGCGGTGCGGTGCAGCGCGGGGATCTCGGCCGGCTCACTGTGCCGTAGTTCGAGCAGTAGCAGATCGGCGAACAGCTGGTGATAACGGAACCAGGACCGGCGTGCATCGAGGGAGACCACGAACGCGTTCGCCCGCTCCAGGTCCTGCAGGATCCGCTCCCCGCCCGAACCGCCGGTCAGCAGGTCGGCGAGTTCGCCGCTGACCCGGTCCAGCAGCGAGGTGCGGAGCAGCAGCCGCCGGACCGGCTCGCTCTGCCGCTCCAGCACCTCGGCCAGCAGATACTCCGCCACTGTGCGCTCGCTGCCGGCGAACTCGGCCACGAAGCGCTCCGGGGCGGGGTGACTGGCCAGCGACAGCGCCGCGAGCCGCAGCCCCGCCGCCCAGCCCTCGGTCCGCGCGTGCAACAGCGCGAGGGCGGTGTCCGGCAGCCGCACCCCGGCCGCCTCAAGCAGCTCCCGGGCTTCGGCGGGGGTGAAGCGAAGGTCGGCCGCGCGGATCTCGGTGAGCTGTCCTTCCAGGCGTAGCCGGTGCAGGCCCAACGGCAGGTCATGCCGGGTGGCGAGAACGAACCGAAGCTGGCCGGGCGCACGCAGCAGCAGAAGTTCGAGTTGGCGCAGCGTCTCGGTCGAGCGCAGCTCGTGCAAGTCGTCGACGACCAACCAGACCGCCTCCGCCAGCGAGGCCAGGTCCGTCAGCAGCCATTCGGCGATCGCCCAGCCATCCAAGTCCGGCGCTGGGGACAACGGGCGGACGAGCGCCGATCCCGCCCTGGTACCGCGCAGTGCAGTGGCCAGGGTGAGCCAGAACTGCTGAGGTTCACGCTCCGTGTCCTGCACTGGCACCCATGCGACGCGCTGCTCCATCCCGGCCTCGGCGATCCACGACCGCAGCAGGAGGGTCTTGCCGCTGCCTGCCGGCCCCGACACCAGGGCGATCCGCCCTGCCTCGTCCAGCCGGGCGAAAAGATCGCGGCGGGCAACAACCCCTCCGGTGATGGCCGGGGTGGCCGGGGTACGGGCGGTCGCAGGTCGGGCGGTAGAGCTCACAGCGCGAACCTAACTCTGCGTAAACGATCCACTACGCGACGATGTCCCCTGGCCGGCGGGATGGTCGGACTCGTCGTCACTGCCGGGGGCTCGCGTCACTGGTGCAGCAAATTTACTGCCGTCGATGTTACCTCGCGAAGGAGACTCTCACTCGAGTCCTTCGCCCAGGACGACGGTTGCGCCGGGCAAGATCCGCACGGTGTTGGCGGAGAAGACGACGTCCGCGTATTTCGCCGCCAGCTCGCGCCCGCCGGGGAGTCTCCGGCTTGGAACAGCATCGGACGGCCCTGTGACCGACACGTAGAACACCTCCAGCTAGGCGAGGCGTGCTTCCTGATCATGCTGGGTGCCACCCGGGATGGCGGCCAGCAATGCGCGCGTGTAGTCCTCCCGGGGGTTGCCCAGCACCTCGTCGGCGGGGCCGAGTTCGAGCAGGCGGCCGGCGCGCAGGACGCCGACGTGGTCGGCCATCTCGCGGACCACGGCGAGGTCGTGCGTGATGAACAGGTAGGTCAGGCCCAGCTCGTCCTGCAGGTCCACCAGCAGCCGGAGGATCTGTGCCTGCACCGAAACGTCGAGTGCCGACACCGGCTCGTCCAGCACCACCAGGTCCGGGTTGAGCGCCAGGGCCCTGGCGATCGCCGCGCGCTGGCGCTGGCCCCCGGACAGTTCGGCGGGACGGCGGCGCAGGGCGGACGCGGGCAGCGCGACCTGGTCGAGCAGCTGCGCGACCCGGGCCCGGCGCTCGGCGCGGGAGCCGATGCCGAAGGCGCGCAACGGTTCCCCGACCACCTGCTCGATGTCGAAGCGCGGATTCAGCGACGCGTACGGGTTCTGGTAGACGAGCTGGAACCGCCGCCGCAGCCGCCTCAGCTCCGCGGCGGGCAGCCGGGTCACGTCCTGGCCGTCGAAGGTGACGGTGCCCGCGCTCGGCGTCTCCAGCCCCACCGCCATCCGCGCAGTGGTGGTCTTGCCGGAGCCCGATTCGCCGACCAGCGCGAGCGTGCGGCCGCGCGTGAGCCGGAAGGAGACCCCGTCGACCGCGCGCACCGAACGTGGCGCGGAACCGTTGCGGGGCAAGGCGAAAGTCTTGACCAGCCCGTCGACGGACAGCAGCACGTCCGGGCCCTCGTCACGGCGCGGGCGCAAGGGCTCTCGCGTGAGGCTGGGCGCCGCGGCCAGCAGCTGCCGGGTGTACGGCTCGGCGGGCGCGGCCAGGATCTCCGGCGCCGGGCCCTGCTCGACGATGCCGCCCTGCGACATCACCGCGATCCGCGCGGCCCGGTCGGCCGCCACACCGAGGTCGTGGGTGATCAGCAGCACGGCGGTGCCGGACTCGGCGGCGAGCGCCTCGAGGTGGTCGAGGATCTCCCGCTGCACGGTCACGTCCAGCGCGCTGGTGGGCTCGTCGGCGATGATCAGCTTCGGTTCACCGGCCAGCGCGATCGCGATCAGCACCCGTTGCCGCAGCCCGCCGGACAACTCGTGCGGGTACTGCCTCGCGCGCACCTCGGCCCGGTCGATCCCGGCGCGGCGCAGCAGCTCGACGGCCCGGGCCGCGGCGGCCCGGCGCGGCGCGAGCCGGTGGATCAGCAGCACCTCGGCGACCTGGTCGCCGATCCGGCGGACCGGGTCGAGCGACACCGTCGGGTCCTGCGGCACCAGCGCGACCTCCGTGCCCCGTACCGCCTGCCAGTCCTTTTCGGACAGCCGGGTCAGGTCGCGCCCGGCGAAGGCGATCCGGCCGGCGGTCACCCGGCCGCCGCGGGGGAGCAGGCCGATCACGGCGTGGGCGGTGGTGGTCTTGCCGGAGCCGGATTCGCCGACCACGGCGACGATTTCGCCGGCCTCGACGTTCAGGCTCACCCCGTGCACGGCGGGCACCACGCCGGACCGGGTGTGGTAGGCGACGCCCAGGTCCGTGATCTCCAGCAGGCTCATCGTCCGCTCCGTTCACCGTCGAAGGCCCGGGAAAGCCGGTTGGCGGCCAGTACCACCGCGGCGACGGTCAGCCCGGGGAACGTGGTCATCCACCACGCGGTGGCCAGGAAGTTGCGCCCGCCCGCCACGAGCGCGCCCCACTCCGGGGTAGGCGGGGTCGCGCCGAAGCCGAGGAAGCTCAGCGCCGACACCTCCAGCACCGCGGTGCCGAACGTGATCGTGGCGAGCACCAGCACGGGGCCGAGCGCGTGGGGCAGCACGTGCCGGCCCAGCACGCCGGTCCAGCGCACCCCGCCGGCGCGGGCGGCCTCCACGAACACCCCCGTGCGCACGCGCAGCACCTCGGCCCGCATCAGCCGGGCGAACGCGGCCAGGTTGGCCACGCCGACGGCGATCGCGACGTTCGTGGTGCCGAACCCGAGCCCGGTCACCAAAGCCAGCGAAAGCAGGATGGCCGGGACGGCTTGGAGCACGTCGACCACCCGCATCACCAGCGCGTCGGCCCAGCCGCCGCGGAAGCCGGCCAGCAGGCCCAGCGCGGCGCCCGCGACCAGCGCCACCAGCACCGCGAGCACGGTGGCGCGCAAGGAAAGCGACGCGCCGTGCACCACGCGCGCGAAGACGTCACGGCCGGTCTCGTCGGTGCCGAAGAGATGGGCGGCCGACGGGCCCTGGAGCCGTTCGGCCGGAACGCCCGAGATCGGGTCGTAGGAGGTGAACAGCGCCGGGGCGAAGGCGGCCAGCAGCACCGCGGCGAGGACCAGCACCGAGAGCACCAGTCCCGGGCGGCGCACCAGGAGCCGGCCGTTCTGGCGGAGGGCGAGGTCAGCCATGTGCGGTCACCTTCTCCCGGACGACGGCCACCCGAGGGTCGAGCAGCGGGTACAGCAGGTCGACGGCGAGGTTGAGCAGCACGAAGAACAGCGCGGACAGCACGATCACCGCCTGCACCACCGGGATGTCCTGCGCCGTGACGGCCGAGGCGGTGACCCGGCCGAGGCCGTCGCGGGAGAACACCGTCTCGGTCACCACGGACCCGGCGAGCAGGTTGCCCGCGACCACACCGACCAGGGTCAGCGCGGGCAGCCCGGCGTTGCGCAGCGCGTGTCCGAAGTGGACACGGCGGCGGCTGGCGCCCTTCGCGCGGGCGATCTCGATGTAGGGCTCGGCGAGCTGGGTGCGGAGGCTCTTCGCGAGCACCTGGGCGATGATCGCCCCGGTCGGCAGGGCCAGCGTGATCGCGGGCAGCACCAGCGACGCGAACCCGGTGGCGCCCAGCGCGGGGAACAGCCGCAGCCGGAAGGAGAACAGCTGGATCAGCAGCAGCCCTACCCAGAACGGCGGCAGCGAGGTGCCCAGCGGTGGCAGGGACAGCAGGAACTGGCTCACCGCCCGCACCCGGGTGTACGTCCCGAGAATCGCGATCCCGCCGCCGAGTACCACGGCGAGCACCAGCGCCAGGCCGGTGACGGCGAGCGTCGGCGGCAGGGCGGTGAGCACCATGTGCGTGGCGTCGTCGCCGGTCGAGACGGACGTGCCGAAGTCGCCGTGCAGCGCGTCGGCCAGGCGTTTCCCGTACTGCACCAGGACCGGCTCGTCGAGGCCGTACTGCGCGCGGGCCGCCGCGATCTGCTGCGGCGACGCGGTGACGCCGCCGTCGGCGCCGCCGAGCTTGGTGAGCACGGCGTCGCCGGGCAGCAGGTAGAGGATCACGAACGAGAGCGTGAACGCCGCCCACAGCACGATCACCGCCTGCAGGAGCCGGCGGACCACCGGGTGCACCCTCATGCGGCCGACACCCACGCGTCGAACAGCTGGAGCCGGGACGAGGCCTCGAAGCCCACGCCGTGCGCGTTCGGCCCGAGCGCGAGCACCTGGGTCAGCTCGAACACCGGGATCGCGTACGCCTGCTCGACGATCAGCCGCTGCGCCTGCTCGGCGGCGGGCTTGCGGGCGGCCGGGTCGACGGTCGCGGACTGCTGGTCGAGCACGGCGTCGAGCGGGTTGCCCGCGGCCAGCTTGCTGCGGTTGCTCGTCTTGGTGGAGAACTGCTGGCGCAGGATGTCCGGATCGGCGCGGGTGACGTTGTACCAGAGGAAGTCGTAGTTCCCGGCCTGTTGCAGCTGCGTGGCCTCGGCGTTGGTGTGCAGCTGGATCTGCAGGTCGAAGCCGATCTTGCGCAGCTGCTGCTGGATCAGCTCCAGCACGCTCTGGTTCTGGTTGAAGACCGCGGAGAAGATCACCGACGCGCTCAGCCGCTGCCCGTTCTTGGTGCGGATGCCGTCGGCGCCCGGGACCCAGCCGTCGGCTTGCAGCAGCGCCTCGGCGCCGGCCGGGTCGTAGGCGAGGTCCTTCGACAGGTCGGTGTAGAGCGGGGTGGCCGAGCCGAGGATGCTGGTGGCCGGCTTGTAGTTCTTGGTCAGCACGGTGTTCGTGACCTCGGGCCGGTTGATGCCCTTCGACACCGCCTGCCGGACCTTCAGGTCGGCGAGCACCCCGCGGGTGACGTTCGCGTGCAGGTTGAACACGATGCCCGGGTTCGGCCGCACCGGCTCGGTGAAGCCGCCGCCCGCGGCGAACTGGGGCTCGTCGACCGGCTGGACGTCGGTGATCGCGTCGAGCTGGCCGGAGGCGAGGCTGCCGGTCCGCACACCGGGCTCCGGCACGATCTTGTAGTCGACCTTGTCCAGGTAGGCCTCGCCCTGGTGGGCCCAGAGCGGGGAGCCCCAGTGGTAGCCGGTGCGCTTGGCGAGCACGACTTCCTGGTTGGGCTTGAAACTGGTGAAGACGAACGGGCCGGAGCCGAGCAGCCCTTCGCCCTGGCAACGCTGTTCCGCCGTCTTCCGGTACGCCGCGGGCGCCAGCACGCCGAGCGACATCGTGGAGGTGGCCTGGAGGAACTGTGCGCTGGGCGCGGTGAAGTCGATTCGCACGGTGGCCGGGTCGACGACCGTGGAGCTTCGGTAGGTGGCCAGGTAGCTGGCGCCGAGCAGGGCCTTCGCGCCGAGTGCCTTGATGCCGTCGAAGCTGGTTTTCACCGCGCTCGCGTCGACCGGGGTGCCGTCGGAGAACGTTGCACCGGGCTTGAGGTGGAAGGTGAAGCTGGTGGAATCGGCGTTCACCGTCCACTTGTCGGCCAGCCACGGCGTGATCGCGCCGGTCTTCGGGTCCTGGTCGGTGAGCGAGTCCACGAGCTGGCGCCCGACGTTCAGCGCGGCGTTGGTGCTCACCTGCTGCGGATCGAGGCAGTCCGGATTGGACGAGAGGCCGAGCCGGAGGGTGCCGCCCGGGCGCGGCGGCCCGGCGTCGCCCGCGCCGGCCCCGCCCGCGGACGCGCAGGCGGTGAGCAGCAGGACCGGAAGTGCCAGCGCGGCGGCGCGCAGGAGACGGAACGGGGGGTGGCCGGGCACGGAGATCCTCCTGTGGTGGGGACGGCGCAGGCTTCGCGCCGCCGCCAGCTCACACCGCCCCGGCGGCGGGCTGAACCCCTTTCCAGGATGTGGACCTGGTTCCCAGATTACGGCCGCCGGGGAACATCTCGTTGACAGGCAAGAGAAATCGTGCGGTGCCGGAGCGGGAACCGTGAGTGGGAAAGGTTTTTGTACGTCCAGCCCGTCCAGTCCGCGGGAACTGCCGCCCGGGGGCTGGTGGTGCTGGCCCGGTGCGGTGCGGGGAGCGGTGAGCCGGCAGGCTAGTTTGCCCGGGTGAGTCTCCTCGATGATGTGGCCGAGCGTGACGGCTGGCGGTGCTGGGTGTGCGACGAGCCGGTCGACCCCGAGATGTCGGTGAACGATCCGCGGGGGCCCAGCGTCGACAGCCGGACCGCGGACCGGAAGGCCAAGGTGACCGAGCGGCTGGCGCACCGCGGGTGCAATACCCGCAAGGGCGCGGTCAAGGTGGTCATCGCCTGGCCGGAGCGGCTGTACGTGGTCGACCCCGCGCCGCTGATCGCTGTGGCCGGGCGGCTGGAGCGCAAGGGCGGCCGCGAGACGGTGGCCCGGTGCCCGACCCGGCCGGACGCCCAGGAGGCGGCGGACTGGCTGGTGGACCGGTTCTCCCGGCTGGTGCCGGGACTGCCGGTGACCGCCGGCGTCGAGCCGGGCGGCGGCCAGTTCCTCGTCGTGCTGACCGCCGGCCGCCGCTGAGCCGACCTGCCGGCACCGCTCAGAGCAGGCCGAGGACCAGCGCGAGCGGCGGCCAGGCCGCGCGGCCGCGGCGCGTGCAGGCGAACGACCGCAGCCGCACGTCCGGCCCGGTCAGCGGCAGCAGCGCGACGTCCGGCCGGGCCGGCCGGTCCAGTGGCAGCAGCCCGACGCCGAGGCCCGCGACGATGAGGTCTTCGACCAGGTCGAGGCTGTCGGCCCGGTGGGTCACGCGCGGGCTGAACCCGGCCATCGACGCGAGTGTGCGCAGCACGTCCTCGTCGGCGCGGTTGCGGGAGTTGCCGATCCAGTCGTGGTCGCGGAACGTGCGGAACACCGTGAGCGTGTCCCCGCCGTCCACCGCCGGTGCGGGCACGCCGAGCCCCCACGGGGCTGTCCACAGTGGAACGACGTCGACCGCGCGGTCGACCGTGCCCGGCGCCAGGTCGTAGTCGTAGGTCAGGGCGAGGTCGACGTCGTCGGCCATCAGCTGCGCCAGCGCCTCGGCCGGCTCGTACTCGCTGATCATCAGCCGCACCCGCGGGAACCGCCCGGCCAGCTGGTCGGCGACCGGCAGCAGGGAGCGCCGGATGGCCGTGGCGAACCCGGCGACGCGCACGGTGCCGGTGGGCTCCGTGGCCGGGTCGAGGTCGGCGCGGGCGGCTTCGACCGCGGCCAGGATCGACACGGCGTGCTCGGCCAGGCGCTGCCCGGCCGGGGTCAGCCGCACCCGGCGGCCGTCCGGCTCCAGCAGCGGGGTGCCGGTTTCCCGGGCCAGCACGGCGATCTGCTGCGAGACCGTCGACGTGGTGGTGCCGAGCACATCGGCGACCGCGTGCATCGAGCCGAGCCGGGAGAGTTCGAGCAGGAACTGCAGGCGACGGGTCTCCATTCCGTCATTGTCCATGATCGATGAACGGTACGTCCACGATCGGCACGTGGACGCGAACGGTCGTGGTGGGCTTACCTGGAGACGTGCTCCCTTCCTCCGCCCGCGCCGGTGCCTCGCTCGCCGTCGCCTCCATGCTCTGTGTCCAGCTCGGGCTCGCCGTGTCGGTGGGCCTGTTCGACGAGATCGGCCCCGGCGGCGCGGCGTTCCTCCGCCTTGCCTGGGCCGGGGTGCTGCTGCTCGTGCTGGTCCGGCCGCGCCTTTCGGGGTTCAGCCGTTCGACCCTGCTCGCGTGTGCCGCGCTCGGCGTGGTCACCGCGGGCATGACGATGCTGTTCATGGCGGCCGTGGCGCGGCTGCCGATGGGCACGGCCAGCGCGCTGGAGTTCCTCGGCCCGCTCACCGTCGCGGTGGCGCGGGGGAGTGGCGGCAAACGCCTGTGGCCGGTGCTCGCGGCCGTCGGCGTGCTGCTGCTGACCGAGCCGTGGCGCGGCGGTGTGGACCTGGTCGGCGTCGGCTACGCGCTGGCGTCGGCAGTCTGCTGGGCGAGCTACATCCTGCTGACCCAGCGGGTCGGCGACGAGGTGGCGGGCGTCCGCGGCCTGGCTGTGTCGATGCCGGTGGCGGGCCTGGTCGCGACGATCGTCGCCGGCCCCGCGGCGTTCGGGCACCTGACCTGGCCGCTGGTGCTCGCCGGGCTCGGCCTGGCGCTGCTGGTCCCGGTGATCCCGTTCAGCCTCGAAATGCTCGCCCTGCGCCGGCTGACGACCTCCGCGTTCGGCACGCTGATGAGCGTGGAGCCGGCGCTGGCCCTGATCATCGGATTGATGGTGCTGCACCAGATCCCGGACGCGGGCGCCATCGCCGGCGTGGCGTTCGTGGTGGCGGCGGGCATCGGCGCGGAGCGGACCGGGGCACGCCAGCCGGTCGTCAGTGCTTCAGCCGGAGTGAGTGCCGTCCGCCAGGAATGACACCCGCCGCCGCCCTTACCCGCAAGTGCGTACTTCAAGATCCGGCCGGCCTTCTTTAGGCTGGCGCGCATGCACGTGGAAATCTGGAGCGACATCATCTGCCCGTGGTGCTACCTCGGCAAGGCCCGGTTCGAGGCGGCACTCGGCTCGTTCGAGCACCGGGACGAGGTGACGGTGTCGTTCCGGTCGTTCGAGCTGGACCCGTCGCGCGACACCGTGGAGCCGCTGCAGAAGATGCTGGCCGCCCGGTACGGGCCCGACGCCGTGCAGATGGAGGAGCGGATGGCCGGGCTCGTCGCGGCCGAGGGGCTCGGCTACCGCGTGGACCGCGAGGTCGGCAACACCTTCGACGCGCATCGCCTGCTGCACCTCGCACGCGAGCAGGGCGTGGAGAACGAGCTGGTGAACGCCCTGTTCACGGCCAACTTCGCCGAGGCGCGGCCGTTGTTCACCGGCGACACCCTGCTCGAAGTCGCGGCTGAGGCGGGTCTCGACCGGGCGGCGGCGGAGCGCGTGCTCGCCGATCCCGCGGCCTACGCCGAGACTGTCCGGAACGAGGAGCAGGAGGCCTCGCAGCTCGGTGCCACGGGCGTGCCGTTTTTCGTGCTGGACCGCCGGATCGGCGTCGCCGGCGGCCAGTCGGTGGAGGTTTTCGCGCGGGCGCTGGAGCAGGCCTGGGGACAGCACGCCGCCTGAGCCGAGTGTGAAAGATCTTCTGGTCCGCCGCCGGCTCGCCTACGATGGCGACCGGGCGGCGCGGGTGCGGCGTCCCGGGACAAGGGCTGGGGGACGGTCTGGACCACTGATGCCGCACGAGAGCTGGGCGTAGCGCATCGACATGGGGACGATGAACCACTGCCGGCTCGGGACCCGGCGCGCACCGCGTGCCGTCACCCGGGTCCGAAGCGTGTTCGAGCACCGGTGCCGGCTGTTCCCCGGCCTCCGCGAGCGGAGAAGGAACGGACTGGGGTGCACACTTTCGATTACATCGTCGTGGGCGGCGGGACGGCGGGCTGTGTGCTCGCCGCGAGGCTTTCGGAGGACTCGCGCACGCGCGTGCTCCTGCTCGAAGCCGGCCCGGCCGAACCACTCGTCGCCATGGCGGATCCCCTCGCCTGGCCCCGGCTGGCCCAGTCCTCTGTGGACTGGGACCTGGAGACCGTCCCGCAGCCCGGCACCGGCGGGGAGGCCCATCGGTGGCCGCGTGGCAAGGTGCTCGGCGGCTCGGGCGGCATCGGCGGGCTGACGCACGTGCCGGCCGGCCGGTCCGCCTACGACGCCTGGGCCGTGCCCGGCTGGGACGGCGCGGCGCTGGAGCCCTACCTCGCCCGCGCGCCCGCGGAGGTGGTGCCTGACCGGGAACCGTTGTGGGAAGCCTGTTTCGCGGCCGCCGGGGAGGCGGGCTGTCCGGCCGTCTGGACGGACACGACCACGGCCGGTGGGGTGCGCCGGAGCGCGGCCGACTGCTACCTCGCACCGGCGGCGGACCGGCCCAACCTCACCGTGGTGACCGACGCCTGCGCCCAGCGGCTCGTGCTCGGCCGGACCGGTTGCCACGGCGTCGAGTACCGGGTGGGCGACCGGGCCGAGACGGCGTTGGCGGCGGCGGAGGTGGTGCTCGCGGCCGGTGTGGTGGGCAGCCCGCTCCTGCTGCTGCGGTCGGGGATCGGCCCGGGCGCGGACTTGCGCGAGGCGGGCATCACCGTCGTCGCGGACCTGCCGGGGGTGGGCGCGAACCTCCAGGACCCGCCGCGCGTGGCCGTCGCCTATTCGACCACCCGGCCGGTGCGCGCCACCCGGTTCGCGCGCACGCCGCACGTCCTGGCGCCGGACTTGCTGATCACCTTCGCCGACGTGCCGGTGTACCCGCGGTCGGCCCGCGGCCGGGAGGACGGTTACTCAGTGCTCGTCACCCTGACTGCCCCGGCTTCGCGAGGAGCGGTGCGCCTGACCGGCGTCGACCCGGGTTATCTCAGCGAGGAGGCGGATCTGGAGCGGCTCGCCGACGGGATCCGGCGGGCGCGGGCGATCGGCACCGCGGCGGCCCTTGAAGCGATGCGGGACAAGGAGACCGTGCCCGGCCTCCAAGCGCAGTCGGACGCGGCGCTGCGGGCGCACATCAGGCAGGCGGTGTCCACGGCGCACGACTCCGTCGGGACGTGTGCGCTCGGCTCGGTGGTCGATCCGGCGCTGGCGGTGCGCGGGATCAGCGGGCTGCGGGTGGCGGACGCGTCCGTGCTGCCGTCGCCGGGTTCCGGTCAGGTCAACGCGACGGTGCTGGCCGTGGCCGAGCGGGCCGCTGAGCTGATCAAGCGCTGAACCTGCCCACCGCGCCGGTGTCCATAGTGGACGCGTTCAGCCGGACCAGCCGCTGAGGCGGTTGAGCAGGCGCTCCAGCACCTCGGGGTCGGCGGCCACCGGGGCCCCGGAGACCGGCTCGTCCACCAGGGTGCGCCGCTCCTGGCGGCGGGGGAGCCGGACCTGGCCCGCGGAGAGCCCGCCGGGCAGCGGCAGCTCGCACCAGGTGGTGCGGCCCGCGGCTCCGCGGGGCTCGACGCCCATCCGCTCGCCGGGTGCCGGCCTCGGCGGTCTGGGGTCGGGCAGGTCGTCCTCGACCTCGACCACCAGCACGTCGCCGCGCAGCTGCAGCCGCACGGTGACGAACGCGGGCGACGCGGGACGGCTCTGGTCCACGACGTCGCCGACGAGGCGGGAGGTCGTGGCGGTGACCTGCTCCACCATGGGCAGCAGGGACCAGTCGCTCAGGAGCAGGCGGACGAACAGCTCGGTGCACGGAACTGCACTGGGCTGCGCCACCAGTCGGAGATCGTCCACCTGGGTGATGCGCGCGCTCAAGCCTCACCTTCCTCATCGGCTCCCGGGCCCGGCCGAGCGGGACCGTGCGGGCATCATGCCATCGCCGCCACGCCGCTGTACGGGCGGCTGTCGGTGGGCGTGTCCTGGTGCTGGGGCTCGGGAAACGGCCCCGGAAACGTCGCAGGTCAGAGCCTTGCCGCCAAGGGTCCGGACCAGCGCGGCGCGGGCCGGTGCCCGAGTGAACGCCAAAGTCGGCACAAAAGACTCCGGCCGGAAGACGTCGCCGCGCAGCCGGGGAGGCCGGGCGGGAACGGCTCAACCTTTTGCCGTCCTCACCCGTCAAAACCGGCATGGGTGCGCACGAGGTCCTTCATGGCCCGGGGTGACGCCGAATTCGCCGAGTTCGTCCGGGCGAGCTCGGCGCGGCTGCTGCGCGCCGCGTACCTGCTGACCGGCGACCGCCACCAGGCCGAGGACGACGTCCAGACCGCCTTGGTCCGTACCTACACGTCGTGGGCGAAGATCCGGCGGCAGGACCCGTTCGCCTACACCCGCCGGGTGCTCGCGAACCACGTGATCGACCGCTGGCGCCGCCCGATCCGCGAGGACGCGACCGAGGAACTGCCCGAGCGGGCCGTCGTCCGGGACTTCACCGACGGCGTCGTCGCGCAGGAGTGGCTGATGCGCGCGCTGGCCGGGCTGAGCGCGCGGGAACGAGCGGTCGTGGTGCTGCGGCACTTCTGCGACCTGTCCGAGGCGGACGTCGCCGCCGAGCTGAAGGCTTCGCTGGGGACGGTGAAGAGCACGAACTCCCGGGCGCTCGCGAAGATGCGCATCGCGGCCGGCCCGAGGCTGCTCGAATGCGCGGCGGGGAGGGCTTCGTGACCGACCTCGACGGCCTGCGCGCCGCCCTCGCCGAACCGCCCGCCGAGGCCTTCGCCGAGGTCGACCTGGCGCGGGTGATGCGGTTGGGCCGCCGCCGGCGCCGTTACCGCCGGCTGGCCACCGGGGCGGTGGCCCTGGCCGCGGTGGCGGCGGTGGCCGGACTGCTCGCCGGCGTCCAGCAGTGGCGCGCGCCGGCGCCGCCGGCCATCGGGGCGCCGCCCGCCGTCACGCCCGGGCCGCCCACGACGTCCGACAGCCGGCAGATCGGCGAGGTGATCGGCACCGGCGCCCTGGACGACGAAGGCGAGGTGGTGCTGTACCTGCGCGCGTTCGAGCCGGACCAGTACCTGCCCGCCCCGGAGATGAGGCCGTACGAGCTGGTGCTCGGCCATCGGAGTCCGCAGGGCGTCACGGCGGAGGTGCTGGCCGGTTCGCGCGCGGTCACCCAGGGCTTCCACGCGCTGACCGCCGGTCGCCCCGGTCGCGACGTCCCGTTCTACGGTTACTATGCCGGCCCCGCGCGGCGCGTCACCGCCGAGGCGGGCGGGCTGGTCTACACCGCGGAGACGGCAGTGGTCGACCAGGCGGGCGTGACCGTTTTCTGGTTCCCCCGCAAGGACACCAAGCCGCTGGCGGCCTTCCCGTCCCTGCCGATGAACGCCTACGACGGCAAGGGCCGGCGGCTGGTTTCCTGAGGCCCGGCCCGGCCGCGATCGACGGGGTACCCCTGGCGGGGGTCGCCCGCCCGTGGGACGGGGCTTCAGTGTCCGCGCGTCCCGGGGCATGGTGGCCCTACACGGAGGGGAGCCGAGGGTGCACGACGAGTTTTCCGGGCCGATCGCGGCGGGCCGCCAGGTGACCTACCGGCCGGGCGGGTGCCGGGCCGGTGCGCGGCTGCTGTGCCGGCGGGGCGTGGTCGCCGGGGGAGCGGTCTTCGACGAGTACACCGACATCACCTGGGTCCCGGTCCGGGTCGACGGGCGGGCCCTGGACACCGAGCCGGAATGGGTCCGCGCCGAGAACATCATCGAAGTGCGGGCCGGCGCATGACCGCCGGCGACACCGCCACCCCGATCTTCGACACCGTGGTCTCGGAGATCGGCCGCCGGGTGGAGACAGCCCCGGAGCCGGAGCCGACGGCCGAGGAGCCGGCCGAGGAGTGAGGCCGGGCATTTTCAGTGGTCCGGTCGCCGGGTGGTCTCGGCTGGGCGCCGAACCAGGGTGAAAGCTCTGCGGGGAAAGGGGTTCGCCCCCGGCCGGGTGGCCGGGGGTAGCCTCGGTGCAGAGCCGGGTGGAGCCGTGCTGCCGTCGAGTGCTCCTGCCCTTGAGTGCTGCTGCCCTTGAGTACTGGAGTGTGCCGATGCCGGAGTCCGCCCGGGCGATCGAGAACCTGATCCTGACCTACGCGGCGTGTGTCGACGCGGGGGATTTCGCCGGTGTCGGCGAGTTGTTCGCCGAGGGCGTGTTCGCCGGCGGCGGCACTTCCGCCACCGGTCGCGAGGCGGTGGAGCGGTATTTCCGTGACACGCTGATCGTCTACGCCGACGGCACGCCCCGGACCCGGCACCTGACCACGAACCTGCGCATCGACGTAGACGAGGCCGCCGGCACCGCGACCGCGCACAGCTACTGGACCGCGTTGCAGGCCGTGACGGACCTCCCGCTGCAGCCGATCGCCACCGGCCACTACGACGACCGCTTCGCCCGCCGCAATGGACAGTGGCGTTTCACCGAGCGACGCCCGTCGGTCGACCTGGCGGGAAACCTGGCCTACCACCTGAAATCGGCCGCGCTGTCATGATGGGAGTGCCGTGATGGGACTGTCGTGATCGGACAGTCCTGATCGGACGGCTCGGCGCGGCTCGGAGACCGGACCGCGCCGAGCCGCCGGAGGACTACCGGCGCCGCTTTTTCCGCTGTCCCAGGCTTTCCCGCATCCGGCGACCGAGGAACAGGGCCGGCACGGACAGGGCCGCGCCGGCGCCGAGCGGGATGCCCTGCTGCCACCCGGGCGCGCCGAGAGCGACCGCGGTCGCGTTCGCCTGGGCGTTGTAGTCGCTGACCCCGCCCCAGCGCGAAGGCGGCAACACGATGAGACGGGCCTTGCCGATCACGTTGCCCACCGGTACCGCCGCCTTCGCCCCGCCGCCGCCCTGGCAGCGGGAGTCGCAGGAGTTGTTGCGGTTGTCGCCCATCACCCAGAGGCTGCCTTCGGGGACCTTGACCGGCGCGAACGGCTGCTGCACCGGGTTGTTCGGGTCCTCCCAGTGGATGTAGGGCTCGGTGAGCGCCTTGCCGTCCACCATCACCCGGCCCTGGGGGTCGCAGCACTGCACGGTCTGGCCGCCGACGGCGATGACGCGCTTGACGAAGTCACGCTCGTCCGGCGGCGCGAAGCCGACCAGCGAGCCGATTTCGCGCACCGCCTTGGCGAAGAAGTTGCTCGGCTCCTGCGGCGCGATCTCGTTCTCGGACCACGACTGCGGGCCGCTGAACACGATGACGTCGCCCGGGCTGGGAGCGGTGAAGTCGTAGGTCACGCGGTCGACCAGCACCCGGTCGCCGAAGCAGCCGGTGCAGCCGTGCAGCGTGGTCTCCATCGACTCGGACGGGATCATGAAGACCTTGCCCACGAACTGCTGGATCAGGATCGTGAGCACCAGCGCGATCACGATCAGGATCGGGAGTTCCTGCCAGAACGGGCGTTTCTTGCGCGGCTTGCGGCCGCGCCCGCCGGAACCGGAGGACTCGCCCGGGTCGTCCGGATCCGGACGTTCGGGGTCACTTCCGGCGTATTCACGGGGAATGGGGTCGGCCACCGAGCCAGGCTACCGGTGCGGGCCGGATGCCTGCCGCAGCGCGCCGATCACGATCAGGGGTGTCGCGCTCGGCGTCGATGGCCAGGGTTCAGCGTTCGGACGGGTCGTGCCGCGTGGCGAAGCGGGTCGCGCCGGCGAGGGCGTCACTCGCGAGCGACACCTGTCCGTGCCGGAACTCGTTGGCCAGTGCGGCTTCTTCGTCCAGGCCGTCCTGCTCCAGCACCGACGCGCGGTCCTCGCGCAGGCAGGTCTGCGGGAACGCGGCCAGCTCGAGGCCCAGCTCCACCGCGGCCTCGAGCGCGCCGCCGTCCGGGACGACGCGGTTGGCCAGCCCGATGCGCAGCGCCTCGGCCGCGTCGACCGGGCGGCCGGTGAGGATCAGGTCCATCGCGTGGCTGCGGCCGATCAGCCGGGGCAGCCGGACCGTGCCGCCGTCGATCAGCGGGACGCCCCAGCGGCGGCAGAACACGCCGAGCACCGCGGTCTCCTCGACCACCCGCAGGTCCGCCCAGATCGCCAGTTCCAGCCCGCCCGCGACGGCGTGACCGCTGACGGCGGCGATCACCGGTTTCGCCAGCTTCAGCCGGGTCGGGCCCATCGGCCCGTCGCCGCCGGGCTCGGCGCGGTTGCCCGCGCCCGAGCTGATCGCCTTCAGGTCCGCGCCCGCGCAGAAGGTGCCGCCCGCCCCGTAGAGGACCGCGACGGAGCTGGACGGGTCTTCGTCGAAGGCGCGGAACGCGTCCGCGAGCGCTTCGGCCGTGGCCCGGTCGACGGCGTTGCGGCGTTCGGGGCGGTTGATGCCGATGGTGGTCACCGGCCCGCGGTGATCGACGAGCACGGCCTTGTCGACGAGCGCGGTCATGAGGCACCTTTCCCGAGCGTCGGGCGACATTTTCACAGTCCGTCCGGACTGTCAAGCAGCCCCGGTAAGGTCGGCCGGTGACCTCGACCCGCCAGGAGCAGCACGCCCGGACGCACCAGAACCTGCTGGACGCGACCGTGCGCTGCCTCGTCGAGTTCGGCTACGCCGGTACCACCACCCAGCGGGTCCAGGAGCGGGCCGGGGTGTCGCGCGGGGCGCTGCTGCACCACTTCAGCTCGAAGCAGGAGCTGTTCGTCGCCGCGATCCATCACGTGGCCGAGGGGCAGCTGGCCCGCATCCGGGAGGAAGCACCGGCGGATTCGTTACGCGGACTGGTCGCCGCCCTGCGCGCGTCGATGTCCGGGCCGCTGTACCTCGCGGGGCTGGAGCTGTGGATGGGCGCGCGCACCGACCCGGCCCTGCACGCGTCGCTGGTGCCGGCCGAGCGCGAGCTGGGCCGGGAGCTGCGGGCCGCGTTCGCCGAGGTCTCGCCGCTGTCCGAAAAGGACAATCGGATCGCGTTCGACTCGTTGTTGATGCTGTTGCGCGGCCTCGCGCTCACCGGTGTGCTGCGCGAGGACGACGCCGGGGCGGACGCGATCGTGGACCGGTGGCTGGCCGGGCACAGCTGAACTGCGCTCAAATCTCTGCGCTCAAGTCTTTAGTGCCCGAACGCCTCCGCGAGCCACCAGGAACCGCCGTCGTCGGCGATTTTCGCGTCGATCACCAGGGGGACCGCGCGCGGGCCGTCGAGCCAGGCGGTCACCCCCGCGAGGTCCGACGGCTCGCGCACGGTGATCCCGGCGCAGCCGAAGCCGCGGGCGATCGCGGCGACGTCGGTGTCCGGGAACTTCACCGTGCCCAGGTCGTCGCCGATGAAGTGGTGGACCTCCGCGCCGTACGCCGCGTCGTGGTAGACGATCACCACCAGCGGCAACCCGAGCCGCACGGCGGTCTCCAGCTCGGAGATCGCCATGTGGAAGCCGCCGTCGCCGGCACCGAGCACCGGCAGCCGGTCCGGGCGCGCGAGCGCGGCGCCGATCGCGGTGCCCAGCCCGAGCCCGATGCTCTGGTACGCCTGGGTGAAGCAGAACCCGTTCTCGTCCGGCACCGAGAGGTACGCGCTGGGGTAGCCCATGAAGTTGCCCGAGTCGATCGACACGACGCGCCGCGCGGGCAGCAGCTCGTCGAGCCGCGCGCTGAGTGTGCGCGGGTCGATGCGGCCGACCCCGGAACGGTCCTCGTGCGTGACGTCGTTCCACCGCACGCCCTGGGCGAGCCGCGCGGCGACTTCGGGGGAGCGGTAGCCGGACGCGTGGTGGCCCTGGGATTCCAGTAGCTCCAGGACATCCACGGCGGTGGCCGCGACGTCGCCGGCCACGCCCAGGTCGATCGGCCGGTGCGCGCCGAGCGCGGACTGCTCGCGGTCGACCTGCGCCAGCCGCGCCCGCGGGCCCAGCAGCCGGCCGTGGCGGGTGGTCCACTGGTTGAGCGCGCAGCCCCAGCCGATCACGAGGTCCGCGCCGGTGATCAGCTCGGCGGCGAGCGGGGACGCGAACCCGCCGCTGATCCCGAGCGCCCACGGGTCGTCGTGGAAGAGCCCGTTCGCGACGGCGGAGGTCGCCAGCAGTGCGCCCGACACGTCCGCCAGCGCGCGCAGCACCGTGGCCTGGCCGCGCGCGCCGCGGCCGGCGATGAAGACCGGGCGTTCGGCTTCTTCGATCAGCGCGGCCAGCGCGTCGGCCATGCCGGTCTCCGGGCGGATTGCCGCCGGGCCGGTGATTTCCGGCAGCGGCGCGGGTTCCGGCGCCTCTTGCGCCTGGACGTCCAGGGACAGGTTGAGCAGCACCGTCCGGCTCTGCTGCCACGCTGTCCGGTACGCGCGGATCGTGTCGGCCTGCGCGCTCTCGGCGGAGTGGACGCGTTCGGAAACCGCGCCGACCGCGACGGCGAGCGCGTCCTGGTCGACGGCGAAGTTCGAGAGCACGGCGGACCCGGCGGTGTCCGCGGCCAGCACGATCATCGGCGTGCGGCTCTTGGCCGCCTCGGTGATGCCGGTGACGGCGTTGGTCAGTCCGCAGCCCTGGTGCACGCTGAGCACGGAGACCTCGCCGCTGAGCCGGGCGTACGCGTCGGCCATGCTCGCGGCGCCGCCCTCGTGGCGGGCGGCGACGAACCGGACGCCGGCCGCCCGCAGCGCGTTGGTCACCTCGAAGTTGCCGCTGCCGACCACGCCGAAGACGAGCCCGGCGCCGAGGTCGGCGAGGGTGCGGCCGACCAGTTCGGCGACCTTCATGCGGTCCGCTCCACGAGTGCGAGCACCCGGGCCGGGCTGCCGGACCCGCCGACGATCGGCAGCGGGCTGACCACCAGCAGCGTCCCGGTGGCCGGCAGCGCGGCGAGGTTCTGCAACTGCGTGAGGCCGAACTTTCCGGCGCCCAGCAGCAGTTCGTGGCACGGGAAGGCCGGGTCGAGGCCGGGCGCCTGGCCCGCGTCGGTGCCGACGGTCTCCACGCCGAGCCCCGCGATGGCCGTCTCCTCGGCCAGCCAGCGCGCGCACTCGGGCGTGATGCCGGGGGTGTGCGAGCCGGACGCGTCGGCGTTGAGGAAGCGCTCCTGGTCGCTCGCGTGCACGTCCCAGCCGGTGCGGTAGAGCAGCCACCCGCCGTCGGGCAGGGCGCCGTGCTCGGCCTCCCATCCGCGGACGTCGTCGACCGAAAGCAGGAAGTCCGGGTTTCCCGCGGCCCGGTCGGACGCATCGAGTACCACGGCGGGCGCGACGAGCGTCCGCAACGGCACCTGTGACACATCGGCACCGTCCTTTCCGGACACCCAGTGCACCGGCGCGTCGAGGTGGGTGCCGGTGTGCTCGCCGGTGTGGATGTCGTTCCAGTACCAGCGCGGCCCGCGTTCGTCGTAGCGGCTGATCTCCTCCAGCCGGAACGGGACGGTGTTCGCGAACGGCTCGGGCAGCCGCAGGATCGGGGTGTCCGGCGTCAGCGGCGCGGTCAGGTCCACGACCTCGATCCCGCCGCCGGTGATCGCCGCGCTCAGCTGGGCCAGCAACGACATGCGTGTCCTCCAGTGTCTCGCGGGAGTGGCTGAAGGAGACCCTAGGCGCAGCGGACCGCCGGGGCTACGGGCCCGCCGAGCGCCTGGCCCTAGGCTGGACGCCCGTCACCACCGTCCCACCGGGAGTCACCATGTCCGACGCCTCCGCCGCGCTCGCCGCCTTCGGGTTCGAGCTGGGTGTGCTCAAACGCGTCCGCCGCACGGGCTGGTGGCAGGTCGGCGTCCGGGACCCCGAGTCGGTGGCCGAGCACACGATGCGCGCCGCCCAGCTGGCCGCGCTGATCGCCGCGGAAGAGGGCGCGTCGCCGGAGCGCGCGGCGTTCCTCGCCCTCTGGCACGACACCCAGGAGACCCGCACCGGGGATCTGCCGCACAGTGCCGCGCCGTACCTGGCCAAGCCGGACCCGCGCGCCATCACCGAGGACCAGACCGCCGCGCTGCCCGGCGCTGCCCAGGCCGTCGTGCGCGACGCCGTCGACGAGTACGAGGACCGGGAGTCCCCGGAGTCTCGCTGTGCGAAGGACGCGGACAAGCTGGAGATGCTCTTGCAGGCACTGGAGTATCGGGACCTCGGAGCGTCCTCCGTGGACGAATGGCTGGCTTCGGCGCAGAAGGGCCTGTTCACCCGGACCGCCCGTGACCTCGCCGCCGCGGCGCTGGAACTCACACCGCTGTCCTGGCGCACCGGCCGTTGACCCGTTCGGATCTTGAACCGGTTGGAAAGGCACCGGCCGGGGAATTCTCCTGTACAGCCGAATTGCAGGGGAGGCGCAGCACGATGAAGCGGAGTATCACAGCGGTACTGGCCGGCGTGGCCGCGGTGGCGGCGACCATCGGGTTCACCGGCAGCGCGGAGGCGGCAGGCCTGCCGTGCGGCGCCCAGGCGAAGGCCTGTGTGCAGCTGCACACCAACACGGCCTGGCTGATGGACCACGGCGCCGTGGTGCGGGGTGGGGTGCCGGTGACCGTCGGCAAGGCCGCGTTCCCGACGCCCACCGGCACCTTCCACGTGCAGTACAAGGACATCGACCACTACAGCAAGCAGTTCCACGGGCCGATGCCGTACTCGGTCTTCTTCACCACCACCGGCGTCGCGTTCCACCAGGGCAGCCTGAAGGTGCAGTCCCACGGGTGCGTGCACCTTTCGCACGCCGACGCGGTGGCGTTCTACAACGCGCTGCACCCCGGGGACGTCGTCCAGGTCGTAAGGTGACCTGCGGAGGTTCACACAGCTCAATCCCGGCTGCGCGCGTAGTGCCGCGCGGCCTTGGCCCGGTTGCCGCAGGTGGCCATGGAGCACCAACGGCGGCTGCGTTTCGGGCTGGTGTCGTAGAAGTACAGGACGCACTCGGGGTGCGCGCAATGGCGGACGCGCGAGGGGTCGGCGGCCAGCAGCTCCAGGTAGTTCACCGCGGCAAGCCAGCCCGCGCGCTGGTCCGGGTCGGCCACCTCGGCGGCCGTTTCCGGGCCGGACGGGCCGAGTACCGGGCGGTGGCGTCCCCAGGCGAGCACGGTGTTCAGCTCGTCGCGTGCCGGGCCGGATTCCGCGCCGGACGCCAGGGTGTGCGCGCGGATCGCCTCGCGGGCGGTGACCAGGGCCGACCGGGCCGCGGCGGTGGCGGGCAGGTCCAGGTCGTTCTGCTCCAGCCAGATCCGCATCCCGCCGGGGTCGGTGAGGAGGTCGGCGGGCCCGCTGCGCGCGATCCACGTGGTGTTCAGCAGGTCGAGGCCGAGGGGCTCGCCGAGAAGGGGCCGTTCCATGCCGCGCATCCTAACCCATGATGGAGCATTGACAGGTTTGCCTTTAACTGGTCATAGTAGTTCTACTGGTTAGGTAGAGCGAAGGAGACCTCGTGACCACGTCTGCAACCCCGACTGCGGTGAAAACCGGGCATGTCGGCCTGAACGTCACCGACCTGGCCCGCTCGTCGGCCTTCTACGAACGGGTTCTCGGCCTGGGGGTCCTGCAGAGCGGCCGCGACGGCGACCGCGAATGGGCGTTCCTCGGCCGCGACGGGCAGCCGATGATCACGCTGTGGCGCCAGTCCGAGGGCCGCTTCGCCACCGCGTTGCCGGGCCTGCACCACCTCTCGTTCCAGGTCGGCTCGCTCGACGAGGTCCGCGCGGTGCGGGAAGAGCTGCTCGCGCTGGGCGTGGAGCTGCACTACGACGACGTGGTCCCGCACGCGGAGGGCAGTGACTCGGGCGGCGTGTTCTTCACCGACCCCGACGGCATCCGCCTCGAGGTGTACGCGCCGAGCGGGCTGGCCGGAACCGCGGCCGCCGGCGAGGCCCCGGCCTGCGGCTTCTTCTGATCCCCGTGGGCGTCTACCACGCGGGTGAGCTGGCCGCGCAGGCCAAAGCCGGGGTGAGCGCGGAGGCCGCGCGGGTCGGCGCGATCGTCCGCGCCACCGTGCCGGCCGCGGCTGCCGCGTTCCTGGCCGAGAGGCCGATGCTCGTCGTCGGCGCGGCGGATGGGGACGGCCGGATGTGGGCCTCGCTGCTCACCGGGCCGCCCGGATTCCTGCACGCCGAGAGCGGCGGCGACGTCATTGACGTCGGCGCCGGGCCGGTCGCGGGCGATCCGCTGTCGGAAACCCTGCGCCGGGGCGGCAAAGTCGGCGCCATCGCGGTCGACCCGGGCACCCGGCGGCGGATGCGGATCAACGGCGTCGCCGGGCCGGGGCCGCACGGCCTGCGTATCGTCGCGGACCAGGTGTACTCCAACTGCCCCAAGTACATCCAGCGCCGTGACCTGCTGACGGCCGCCGGGGACCGGCCACCCGAGGTGGCCGTTTCGTCCACATTGGACACCTCGGCCGCGGTTCTGGCAGCCGGCGCCGACACGTTTTTCCTCGCCACCTCGTCCGGAAACGGTGACTGCGACGCCTCGCACCGGGGCGGCGACCCGGGCTTCGTCCGCGTCCACGACGAACGCACGCTGAGCTGGCCGGACTACCCGGGCAACACGATGATGATGACGCTGGGCAATCTGGAGCAGAACCGGCGCGCGGGGCTGCTGTTCGTCGGCTGGTCGAGCGGGATCACGCTGCAGCTCACCGGCACCGCGGCCGTCGACTGGACGGGGCCGGCGCGGGAGACCCGCTTCACCGTCGAGCAGGTACGCCGGACGGTGGGGGCGAGCCCGTTGCGCTGGGGCGAGCCGGAGCTGTCCCGGTTCAATCCGGCCGTAGCCTGATCGCCGCCGCTAGGCTTGCGGGATGGATTTCGCCGTGCGCTACGGACCGGAGGCCGACCAGGTCGCCGACGTGTTCTTCCCGCCGGACGCCGGCTCGCCCGCACCGCTGGTCCTGGTGCTGCACGGCGGGTCCTGGCGGGTGGAGAACGACCGGGGCTACCTCGAGCCGGAGGCCCGGGCGCTGGCCGCGAACGGTTATGTGGTGGCGAATGTCGAGTACCGGCGCGTCGGCGCGGGTGGTGGCTGGCCCACGACGTTCACCGACGTCGCGCTCGCAGTCGACTCCCTGCCCGCGTTCATCGCACAGCGGTGGCAGGGCCGCGCCGACAGCTCGCGGGTCGTGCTCTTCGGTCACTCCGCGGGCGGCCAGCTCGCGCTCTGGGCAGCGGTACGCGACCGGCTGCCCGAGGGCGCGCCGGGACGGCGACCCGGGCCGGTGCCGATCGCCGGTGTGGTCGCGGTGGCGCCGGTTTCCGCATTGACACAGGCATTGTCTTACGGGGGTGGGCTCGCCGCTGTCACCGGTGTGCTCGGCGGCGGCCCCGAAGATGTGCCGGAACGTTACGCCGCAGTGGATCCGTTGACGCTCGGCCCGGGCGGGGTGCCGGTGGTGGTGATCCACGGCGACCGCGACACGGCCGTGCCGCCGGTGATGTCGCGGAGGTACGCCGACGCGACCGGCGCCGAGCTGGTGACCGTGCCGGGCGCCGGGCACTTCGACATCACCGCGCCCGGCGGTCCCGCGTGGACGTCCATTGTGGACGCTGTGGCGCGGCTGGCGGAGGAGCGGCGTGTCCGGCTCCCGTGACGGGCGGCTGCCCGCCATCGGCTACGTCCGCACCGCGCGGACGGAGCTGGAGCGCACTCCCGTGCAGGCGGCCGCCAACCGCGGCGAGGAGGGCGTGCTGGAGATCGAGGAGGAGTACGCCGAGGGCCTCGACGGGCTGGCCGGGTTCGACTACGCCTGGCTGCTCAGCTGGCTCGACCGCCCGGACCGGCCGGGCGCGGAGCTGACACAGGTGCCGTACCTGCTGCGCCGTGAGCGGCGCCGGATGGGCATCTTCGCCACGCGCGGGCCGCGGCGGGTAAACCCGATCGGGCTGAGCCTGGTCCGGCTGCTGGAGGTCTCGGGCCGCACGGTGCGCTTCGCAGGCGTGGACCTGCTCGACGGCACCCCCGTGCTCGACCTCAAGCCGTACGTGACGAAGTTCGACCGGCCGCCGGGGGAGCCGCGGTGCGGCTGGTTCGACGGCGTCGTGGTGCCCGACGGGGTCACGCCGGAGGACCTGGCCTGAGTAAAGCACGCGTTACCTGAGCTGTCGGGGAATCGCGATTTCCTCTTGGTGTGCAAGGGAAAAGCAAGTAAAGGAACCATTACTTTCGATGGTACGTTGACTCCTCATGGAGCCCACTGTGATCGAGCTGGGCCGCCGCGACCTGCTGGTGGTAGCCGGGATGCCCGGGGCGGGCAAGACGACCATGCTCCGCCGCGCGGCCGGCGCGCTGCCGGTCCTGGACTCGGACCAGGTCCGCGTGCGGCTGGCGGACCTGCTGCCCGCCGCCGTGCCCTACCGCTGGTACCGGCCGCTGGTGCACCTGTGCCACCGCACCCGGATCGTGGCGCGGGCGGCCGGCAGCCGCGGGCCGCTGGTGGTGCACGAGCCGGCCACGCGCGCGTCGACCCGGCGCTGGCTCGCGGCCGTCGCGGCGGTCACCGGGCGCCCGGCGCGGCTGCTGTGGCTGGACGTCACCGCTGAGGAGGCGCTGGCCGGGCAGCACAGCCGGGGCCGGCTGGTGCGTGCCCGGTCCTTCGCCCGGCACGCGGCCCGCGCGGCGCGGATGCGTGACGCGCTGGCCGCCGGTTCCCGGCCGCCGGGCTGGCACAGCGTGCACGTCCTCGGGCGCCCGGCCGCCCGCCGGGCCGTGCTGGTGTTCACGCCGGTCGGAACCGCAGCGGCGCCAACGGTGGCCCGGAGCGCGCCGGGCTGAGCCTCACTGCGCGCCCAGCACCCGCCGGTGCAGCCCGCCGTCCAGCTCGGTGCCCGCGGCCAGGTCCACGCGGACGGTGTGGATCACGCCGGTGAACGTGTTGTCCAGCGCCGGGTAGTCGTCGGTCACCGGGGTGCCGAGGTCGACCCCGACGTCGAGGGTCTCGTCGAAGGAGAAGTAGTACGGGATGGTCCGCTCGACCCGGCCGGTCGCCTGCTTCTCGCCGTCCACGGTGAGCACGGCGGTGCCGCCGCGGCCGAGCCCGCCGCCGTCGTAGTCGAAGTCCAGCCGCACCTCGTGCCGTCCCGGCGGCAGTATCGCAGTGGCGGCGATGGTGAACAGCTCCAGCCCGAAGTAGTTGTAGACGTACGCCGGGCGTCCGGCCGTGAAATAGAGCGCCCAGCCGCCGAACCGGCCGCCCTGGGCAATGACGACGCCGGTCGCGGGTTCGGCGGGCACTTCGAGGTCGGCGGTCACGGCGTGCGAACGGTTCTTGACGTTCGGCGTCGTCTCCTCGGTGAACCGGCGCATGCCGCCGCGGTAGGTCACCGAGGTGCGGTCGCCGAGCAGGTCGATCCGGCCGGCCAGCCGCGGGTTCTCCCGCTCGGTCACCCGGTCGTCGAGCGGGAAGACCTGGTGTTTCGCGGCTTCGACGAGGAACAGGTCCTGCAGCGCCCGCAGCCGTTCCGGGTGCCGCGCGGCCAGGTCGTGCGCCTGGCTCCAGTCGGTGGTCAGGTCGTACAGCTCCCAGACGTCCGCGCTGAACGGCCGCCGCCCGGTCGGCACCATCTCCCACGGGACGCCGTGGCGGGTCACCGCCATCCAGCCCTCGTGGTAGATCCCGCGATTGCCGCACATCTCGAAGTACTGCGTGTGATGGGTTTCCGGCGCGGCGGCGTCAGTGAGGGTGGCGCGCAGGCTCGTGCCCTCGATCGGCTGCTGGGCCACGCCGTCGACGCTGAACGGTGCGGGGATGCCCGCGCAGTCCAGCACGGTCGGCAGCACGTCGATCACGTGCCCGAACTGGTGGCGCAGCCCGCCGCCGGTCGCGCCGCCGGCCGGCCAGCGCACGATCAGCCCGTCGCGGGTGCCGCCGAGGTGCGAGGCGACCTGTTTCGTCCACTGGTACGGGGTGTTGAGCGCCAGCGCCCAGCCGGCGGGCGCGATCGGATAGGTCGACGGGCCGCCGATCTCGTCGAGGTGGCGGACCATCTCCTCGGGGTCGTCGACGATTCCGTGGCCCAGCCGGTGCTCGACGGTGCTGCCCTCGATGCCGCCCTCGCCGGACGCGCCGTTGTCGCCCAGCAGGTAGAGGAACAGCGTGTCGTCGAGGACGCCCAGCTCGTCGAGCGCGTCGGAGAACCGGCCGACCTGGGTGTCGGCGTGCTCGGTGAAACCGGCGAAAGTCTCCATGAAGCGGGCGCCGAGGGTGCGCTGGGTGTCGGTCAGCTCGTCCCAGTGCGGCACGCCCTCGGCCCACGGGGCCGGCTCGGTGTCCGGCGGGACGACGCCGAGTTCCTTCTGCCGCGCCAAAGTCTGCTCGCGCTGGTGGTCCCAGCCGTGGTCGAACCGGCCGCGGTACCGGTCGCGCCACTCGGGCCCGACGTGCAGCGGCGCGTGTGCGGCGCCGAGCGCGAGGTAGGTGAAGAACGGGCGGTCCGGCGTCAGCGTGTGCTGCGTGCGCACCCAGTCGACGGCGTGGTCCACCAGATCCTCGGTGAGGTGGTAGCCCTCCTCCGGGCGGCGCGAGGGCTCGACCGGGGTGGTGCCCTCGTACAGCAGCGGGTACCAGTGGTTCATCTCCGCGCCCATGAAGCCGTAGAAGGTGTCGAAGCCCTCGCCGGTGGGCCAGCGGTCGAACGGGCCGACGGCGCTGATCTCCCGCGGCGGCGTCTGGTGCCACTTGCCGAACGCGGCGGTGCTGTAGCCGTTGCCCTGCAAGATCTGGGCCAGCGTGGCCGCGCTGCGCGGCCGGAACCCGTTGTACCCGGGCGCGGCGGTGGCCATCTCGGTGGTGCCGCCCATGCCGACCGAGTGGTGGTTGCGCCCGGTCATCAGCGCCTGCCGGGTCGGCGAGCAGAGCGCGGTGACGTGGAAGCGGGTGTAGCGCAGGCCGTCCGCGGCGAGCCGGTCGGCCGCGGGCATCACACACGGGCCGCCGAACGCGCTGGACGTGCCGAAGCCGAGGTCGTCCACCAGCACGATCACCACGTTCGGCGCGCCCCGCGGTGGGGGCACCGGGCCGACCGGGGTGAACGCCTCCCGCTGCTCGCGCGCGTCGAGCGCGGCCGGCACGGGGTCGGCGGCGTCCAGGCGGGGCAGTACGTGCCGACCGGCGGGGAAGGCGGGCATGGTGGTGGATCCTTCCGAAGTGGACGGACGGAACCCCTTGGCCAGCCGGGGGTTTCCTCGATGGACGCAGCCTCACACGGGGCGGCTCCGGTAGGCAACACCGGCAGCGGGCGGACCGAGACCGGAAGTGGATCAGGCCGGTAGACGATCGCTATCGGGCTGATCGCCGGCCGCTCGAAGATATTCCTTGACACGAATATTCGGATTGGTGAATACTTCAGGTCATGGACGCGATCGTTTCGGCACTGGGGGACGCCACGAGGTGGCGCATCGTGGAGCTGCTCGCACAGGGGCCGCGTTCGGTCGGGGAGCTGGCCGGGCTGACCGGCTCCCGTCAACCGCAGACGACCAAGCACCTGCAGAACCTGGCTCGCGCCGGCCTGGTCACCGTCTACCCGCTGGGGCAGCGCCGCGTCTACGCGCTCGAAACCGGTCCGCTGACCGCGCTCGCGAAGCGGCTGGAGGAATTGGCCGAGACCACGCGGGAGCATGAGGGAGAGCGGGACGTCATCGCGCGCTACCGCGCCGCCATCGAGGCGGACACCGCGGTCGCGGACCGGGACCAGTGGGCGGACGGGCGCACCTTCTCGTTCGACCGGGTGCTGCCCGCGCCGCGCGAGGCGGTCTGGCGGCAGTGGACCGACCCGGAGCGGCTCGCTTCCTGGTGGGCCCCGGCGCCGATGGTCGCGACCGACTGCGTCCTCGAACCGGAGCCCGGGGGCCGCGTCGTCCTCGAATACCGCGACGGGGAAGGACATCGGTACCGCTCCGAGGGGCGGGTCTCTGCCGCGAAGCGAGCGCAGCACCTCGCGTTCGACCTGTCGGTGCTGGACGCGGCGGGCGCCGTCTCGTTCACCGGGCATTACGACCTGGCGCTGACCAGCGTGCCCGGTGGCACCCGGCTCCGGCTCGACCTGGGCATCACCGAAACCACCGTCGAGGCCGTCCCCTTCATCGCCGGGATCGAAACCGGCTGGGGACAGGTGCTCGACAATCTCGCCGAGACTCTCGGCAGTTCCCGGAATACCAAGCACACCAAGCGAAAGGCTCACCAGTCATGACCAGCACCACCGGACGCAGAGTCACCGCCAACCTGAGCCTCACCCTCGACGGGCGCTACCACGGCCCGGCCGGGCCCGGCGACATGGGCGCGATCGTCTCGTATGCGACCACCGAAGTCGCCCGTAACCACCTGGGCCGCATCCACGAGACAGCGACCACGGCCGTTCTCGGCCGCCTCAACGCCGAGGGTTTCCTGGGCTTCTGGCCGACGATCGTGGACAACGAGGACGCCGACCCGCGCGACCGCGGCTACGCGAAGTGGCTCGTCGACGCGGAAAAGGTGGTTCTCTCGGGCACCTTGGACACAGCGCCGTGGGCGCGCGCCCGGGTGGTGAACGCCCCGGCAGTGGAGGTCGTCACCGGTCTGAAGGCCACCGGCGAAGGCGACATTCTGGTCAACAGCAGCTCGAGCGTGATCAAGCCGCTGCTCGCGGCGGACCTGGTCGACCGGCTGTACCTGATGGTCTGCCCCGAGATCGCCGGCGGCGGCCCGCGGCTGTTCGACGACGGCCTGCCGGCTTCGCAGTGGAAGCTGACCCACCACGAGGCCGGCGAGCTGGGCGAGATGGCCCTGGTCTACGACCGCGTCCGCTGATCAGGGACCAGCGTGACGAATTCCTCGGCCGCCGGGGAGAGCGGGCCCGGACGCCAGACCAGCCGGCCGCGCCGCACCAGGCGCGGGAGCAGCGGCACGATCACCGCGCCCTGGCGGCGGGCGTCCTCGGCCATGGCGCGGGGGAGTAGCGCGGCCCCGGCGCCCGCGAGGACCAGCGGGACCATCATCGCCCGGTGCTCGGTTTCGACGACGATGCGCGGTTCACGGCCGGAGCCGCGCAGCGCGTCCTCGACGAGCCAGCGCGTGGCGGTGCCCTGCGGGGTCGTGACCAGGTCCAGTTCGGCCAGCTCCGTCTGGGGCAGGGGTTCGGTGCGCGGGGAGTCCGCGGGCAGCACCGCGAACACCTCCTGCTCGGCCAGGTCCACTCCGGACAGCCCGGCGGTGTCCGAACCGGACTCGACGAGCCCGACCTCGCTCTGCCCGTCGCGGACGCGGTTGAGCACATCGGACCCGGTCTCCGGCGCCCGGACGCGCACGCGCACCTTCGGGTGCCCGGCGCGGAACCGGCCCAGCATCGCGGCCAGCGGGTCGACGGCCAGGGTGGTCTGCGAAGCGATGTCCAGCGTTCCGCCGCCGAGCCCGAGCACCTCGCGCACCGCCGCGTCCGCCGTGCTGAGGTCACGCAGGATCTGGCGGGCCGGGGCGACCAGCGCGGTGCCCGCCGCGGTCAGCTCGGCACCGTGCGGCAACCGGTGGAACAGCAGGCCGCCCAGCTGTTTCTCCAGTGTGCGCACCGCGTGGGACAACGAGGGCTGGGCGACGTGCAGCCGCCGCGCCGCGTTGGTGAACCCGCCGTGGTCGACCACGGCGAGGAAGTACTCCAGCTGGCGGCGCTCCATCCCCGGCGGCCGGGGTCAGGCCACGGGGGCCGGCCGCCGCAGGGCCTGGCGGCGCAGGCGCGTGAACTGCTTGGCGCTGTTGAGCGCGAACACCCCGACGGTGGCGCCGTCACGCTGATACGTCGCCACGAACGCGCCGTCCTCGGCCGTACCCTCCACGAACACCACCTCGTCGCCGGGCTCGGGGTGCCCGGCGAGCTGGAGCGTACCGGAGTACTGGTCGGACCAGACGTACCCGCTCGGGGCATAGTGCCGGGTCACGTGCCCGGCCAGCAGGTTCGCCACGGCCACGGGCGCCTGCTCGCTCGCGTTCGTCCAGTGCTCGTGCCGGCGCCGGACGCCGGTTTCCGCCTGGGCGTACGCCGCGACGTCGCCGACCGCGACGACGTTCGGCAGCTTCGTGACCAGGCCGCTGGAGGTGTGCACGCCGTTGCCGACCTCGAGGCCGGAGCCGGTGAGCCAGTCCGTGGCGGGGACCATGCCGATGCCGACGACCACCACGTCCGCGGCCAGCTCCTCGCCGCCGTTCAGCCGGACTCCGGTGACGCGCGCGCCGGTGGTCAGCAGGCTTTCGACGGCGGCGCCGCAGCGCAAGGTCGTGCCGTGCCGGGCGTGCAGCCCCGCGCAGGCCTGCGCGAGCTGCGGGCCGAGCACCCGGGCGAGCGGCGTTTCCAGCGCTTCCAGCACCGTGACGTCGAGGCCCAGCGCCCGCGAGGTGGACGCGACTTCGGCGCCGATGAAGCCCGCGCCGACGATCACCATGCGTGCCCCGGGAACGAGTTCTTCCCGCAGGGCCAAGGAATCTTCGAGCGTGCGCAGCACGTGGACGCCCGAGATGCCCTCGGTCCCCGGCAGGGTCCGGGCGCGCCCGCCGGTCGCGAGCACCACCCCGTCGACGCTCAGCTCACCGTCGGAGAGCACCACCCGCCCGGTAGCCGGGTCGAGCCGCTCCGCGCGCGTGCCCAGCCGCAGTTCCAGCGACGCCGTGTCCTCGGCGTCGAGCAGGTCCAGCGACTCGCGCGCCGCCGTGCCGGCGAGGAACGCCTTCGACAGCGGCGGCCGGTCGTACGGCAGGTGCGGCTCTTCGCCGACCAGCACGACCCGCCCGTCGAACCCCTGTGCCCGCAGCTCCTGCGCGGCCCGGGCCCCGGCCAGCGAGGCGCCGATGATCGCGACGCTCTTCACGCCGCGTTCTCCCGGGCGTCGGACCGCACGTAGACGACGCCTTCGTCGACCAGCACCGAGTACGTGCGCACGGGCTTCTTCGCGGGCAGGCACGACGGCATCCCGGTCCGCAGGTCGAACAGCGCCGCGTGGAGCGGGCATTCGACGAAGCAGCCCTCCAGCCAGCCCTCGGAGAGCGAGGCGTCCTGGTGGCTGCAGGTGTCGTCGATCGCGTAGAGCGCACCATCGGCGTTGAACACCGCGATCGGTTCGGGGCCCGCGATCCGGACGGATTCGCCGGGCGGCAGTTCGTCCACTGTGCACGCGCGTTGCATCGGGGCCTCCGGGAAGAGCTGGGGGTTGTGAGCTGGAGTTGCGTATTAAGGAACGCGAAACGCGATACGCAACAGTCTGAATCCGTGGCCTACCGTCGTCAAGCCCTGCGACCGGGTGGATCCGCCTGGATTTTCACGCCCGCGACGTCGTAATCCGCGCAGGCCGATACAGCGGATGACGCTTTCGCTGCACTCAGTGCGGGGAAAGCGTCATCCGCTGCATCGGTGGCCGCGGGGAGGAGCGTGGGTGGGGGGTGCGGGTGGGTGGGGTGGGTGGGTTAGGCGGGGAGGTGGCGGTGGAAGGGTTGCTTGATCGGGGCGAGCGGGGTGTTGCCGAGGATCAGGTCGGCGGACTTCTCGGCGGTCATCATCACCGGGGCGTAGATGTTGCCGTTGGGGATGTAGGGCATGACCGACGCGTCGACCACCCGCAGCCCCTCGGTGCCGTGGACCCGCATGGTGTCGGGGTCCACCACGGACTGCTCGTCCACACCCATCTTCGCGGTGCACGAGGGGTGCAGCGCCGTCTCGGCGTCTTTCGCGACCCAGTCGAGAATCTGCTCGTCGGTCTCCACCTCGGGCCCGGGGGAGATCTCGCCACCGTTGTACGGGTCGAGCGCGGACTGGTTCAGGATCTTGCGCGCCACCCGCACGGCCTCCACCCACTCGCGGCGGTCGTTCTCGGTGGACAGGTAGTTGAACTTCAGCGCCGGGTGCGCCCGTGGGTCGGTCGAGGTGATCTTGACCGTGCCGCGGGTGTCGGCGTACATCGGGCCGACGTGCACCTGGTAGCCGTGGCCGCCGGCCGGCACCGAGCCGTCGTAGCGGATGGCCACCGGCAGGAAGTGGAACATCAGGTTCGGGTACGCGACTTCTTCGTTGCTGCGGACGAAACCGCCGCCCTCGAAGTGGTTGGTCGCGGCCGGCCCGGAGCGCAGGAACAGCCACTGCGCGCCGATGTAGGGCCGCTTCCACTTCGCCAGCGAGGGCTGCATCGAGACCGGCTGCTTGCAGGAGTACTGGATGTACACCTCGAGGTGGTCCTGCAGGTTCTCGCCGACGCCGGGCAGGTCCTTCACCACGTCGATGCCCAGCCGCTCCAGTTCGGCCGCGTTGCCGACGCCGGACAGCTGGAGCAGCTGCGGCGTGTTGACCGCGCCGCCGCACAGGATGATCTCCTTGCCGTACACCTCGCCCGGCGCGCCGCGGCCCTGCGAGTACTCGACGCCGATCGCGCGCGTGCCGTCGAAGAGGATCTGCGAGACGAACGCGTGTGTCTTGACCGTCAGGTTCGGCCGGTGCATCACCGGGTGCAGGTACGCGCGGGCGGCCGAAAGGCGGCGGCCCTTGCGCACGTTGCGGTCGAAGGCCGCGAAGCCCTCCTGCCGGTAGCCGTTGACGTCGTCCGTGCGCGGGTAGCCGGCCTCCACGGCGGCGTCGAAGAAGGCTTGGAACAACGGGTTGGTCGCGGGTCCGCGCTCCAGTTCCAGCGGGCCGCTGTGGCCGCGCCACTGCCCGTCCGGCGCGTCGGCGAGGCAGTTTTCCATGCGCTGGAAGTAGGGCAGGCAGTGCGCGTAGTCCCAGGTGGACATTCCGGGGTCGCCCGCCCAGCGCTCGTAGTCGAGCGGGTTGCCGCGCTGGAAGATCATCCCGTTGATGCTGCTGGACCCGCCGAGCACCTTGCCGCGGGCGTGGTAGATCCGCCGCCGGTTCATGTGCGGCTCGGGCTCGCTGCGGTAGCCCCAGTCGTAGTACTTGCTGCCGATCGGGAAGGTCAGCGCCGCGGGCATGTGGATGAACACGTCCCACTTGGCGTCGGAGCGGCCGGCCTCCAGCACCAGGACCTTGGTGGCCGGGTCGGCCGACAGGCGGTTCGCGAGCGCGCAGCCCGCCGAGCCGCCGCCGACGATGACGAAGTCGTAGCCTTCGGAACTCATCTCTCCTCCTTCGCTATCCGGTGACCGCGTCGGGAGTGTCGGGCTGGTGCTCGGGGCTGGTGTGCCCGGCGGCCCAGCGCTGCCGCCGGACCAGCAGCATGATGCCGCCGACCACGGCGATCAGCGCGGTGATCAGCACCGCGCCCCACTGGAAGTACCAGTGGTCGCTGCCGTAGACCTCGGGCCGCGGCCAGAGCAGGTTGACGGTCATGCCGGCCCCGTAGAGCACGGCGACCAGGTTGACCAGCGTGCCCCAGCGGCCGAGCTTGAAGTACGGCCCGTGCCCGGGCCGCGGCCACTGCCCGCGCAGGCGGCGCAGCAGCATCGGGGCGGTCACCATCAGGTAGGGGATGTAGAACAGGATGATCGCGGTCGAGGTGAGCACGAAGAACGCGCGCTGGTTGCCGAGGTTGATCAGCAGCACCACCACGGTCAGCCCGCCGGTGATCAGCGCCGGCACCACCGGCGTCTTCGACCGCTTGGACACCTTGGAGAGCGACTTGCTGAACGGCAGCCGCCCGTCGCGGGCCATGGCGAAGGTCATCCGGATCGCAGCGGTCTGCACCGCCAGGCAGCACACGGTGATCGCGATCGCCGAGCAGATCAGGAACGCGTCGCCGAGCCCGGTGCCCAGCGTGCTCTTGAGCAGGTACGGCATGCCCGACGTGCTCAGCTCGCTGGCGTTCAGGTCGCCGACCGCCATCATGCCGACGAGCATCATCAGCCCGCCGACCAGGAACGCCGCGGTGATCGCCCGGAGAATGGCGCGCGGCGCGTGCCGGCGCGGCTGGGTGGTCTCCTCGGCGAGCGAGCCCGCGGTGTCGAAGCCGTAGAACACGTACGCGCTCATCAGCGACGCCACCAGGAACGCGCCGAGGTAGCCGAGCGGCTGGCCGGCCCCGGTGCCGTGGGTGTCGAACACCAGCCCCGGCCCGCGCTTGATGTGGACGGCCAGCGCGATGATCAGCAGCACGCTCGCGATCAGCTCCACGGCCACGCCGAAGTTGTTGATCTTCGCCATCAGCTTGACGCCGATGATGTTCACGATGGTCGCGAACACCACCAGCACGAGCGCGAGGATGATCGCGTTCTGCGCGCCGCCGGGGGTGGAGGTGAGCCCGGCGTCGGCGTCGCTGCCGACGATCTGGAACGCCGTGGACACCTGCGGCAGGATGATCTGGTAGGCCACCGCGACGGCCGCGGCCGTCACGATCGCGCCGATGATCATGATCCAGCCGGCCAGCCACGAGGTCACCGGTTTCGCGATCTGCTTGGCCCACTGGTAGACCGAGCCGGCGAGCGGGAACTGACCGGCGAGTTCGGCGAAGCACAGCGCCACGGCGAGCTGGCCGACGAACACCAGCGGCCAGGTCCAGATGAAGGCCGGGCCGCCGGAGCCGAAGCCGAAGAAGAACAGCTGGAATACGCCGGTCATGATCGAGATGTAGCTGAACCCGGCGGCGAAGCTGGAGAAGGAGCCGAGGGAGCGTTCGAGTTCCTGGCGGTAGCCGAACTTCGCGAGTTCGGAGCTGTCGGCCCCGGAGGACCCCTCGCCCGTCGGCTTGGATCGTGTGGTCATGATTTGTCCTCGTGGGGGGTTGCGGAGCGGAGTCAGCCCTTGAACCAGCGCTGCGGGGAGGGATCGATGTTGTGGTAGATGTGCTTGGCCTCGCGGTACTCGTCGAGCCCCGAGGGGCCGAGCTCGCGCCCGATGCCGGACTTGCCGAAACCTCCCCACTCGGCCTGGGGCAGGTACGGGTGGTAGTCGTTGATCCACACGGTGCCGTGGCGCAGGGCCCCGGCGACGCGCTGGGCGCGGCCGGCGTCCGAGGTCCAGACGGCGCCCGCGAGCCCGTAGTCCGTGTCGTTGGCCAGCTCGACCGCCTCGGCCTCACCGGCGAACCGCTCGACTGTGACCACCGGCCCGAACACCTCCTCCCGCACCACCGCCATGTCCCGGGTGCAGCCGGAGAACACTGTGGGGCGCAAGAAGAATCCGTGACGCAGGTGCTCCTCGGCCGGCCGCGCGCCACCCGCTCGCAGCGTCGCGCCGGCCTCGATCGCGCCGGCGATGTAACCCTCGACCTTCGCGCGGTGCGCGGCCGACACGAGCGGCCCGGCCTCGGTGCCCGGGTCGAGGCCGCGGCCGAGCCGGATCCGGTCGGCCCGTGCGGCCAGCTCGTCGACGAACCGGTCGTGCACCCCGTCCTGGACGATCAGCCGCGCGCCCGCCGAGCAGACCTGTCCGGAGTGGACGAACGCGGCGGCGAGGGCGTAGTCCACGGCGGTCTCGAAATCGGCGTCGTCGAAGACCACATTGGGGTTCTTGCCGCCCAGTTCCAGCGCCACCCGGCGGACCCCGCGCGCGGCGGCGGCCATGATCTTCTCGCCGGTGGCCAGCCCGCCGGTGAACGACACCAGGTCCACACCCGGGTGCTCGACCAGCGCGGCGCCCACCGGGCCGGGCCCGAGCAGCAGGTTCACCACGCCCGCGGGCACCCCGGCCTCCTCGGCCAGCGCGACCAGCGCGACGGTGGTCAGCGGGGTGACCTCGCTCGGCTTGAGCACCATGGTGTTGCCCGCGGCCAGCGCCGGCGCGACCTTCCAGGACATCTGCAGCAGCGGGTAGTTCCACGGGGCGATCAGCGCGCAGACGCCGACCGGCTCGTGCACGATCCGGCTGATCGCCTGCGGATTCCCGGTGTCCACGACACGTCCGGCGTCGGCGGCGGCGAGGCTCGCGTAATAACGGAAGACGGCGGTGACGTCGTCCACGTCGATGCGGCCCTCGGCCAGTGTTTTGCCGGTGTCGAGGCTTTCGGTGCGGGCGAGGTCTTCGCGGTCGCGCTGGAGCAGGGCGGCGATGCGGGTCAGCAGATCGGCCCGCTCACCCGCCGTGGTCCGGCGCCAGGGCCCGCTGTCGAACGCGCGGCGGGCGGCGGTGACGGCGGCGCCGACCTCGGCCGGCCCGGCGACGGCCACGGTTTGCAGCACCTCGCCGTCGGCGGGGTTGAGCACTTCGGCGCGCGCCCCGTCGGACGCTTCGGTCCAGATCCCGTCGATGTGGAGGTCCTTCATCAGGCCTTCCCGTGCTCGCGGAGCCGGTTGCCCCGTAACGGAGGTGACGCGGGGCACTTCGAGTGCGTACATTTGTACGCGAAGCATGTACACATGTCCACAACGAGTTCTTCA
>DASXYS010000229.1:0-1586 GCA_036502365.1 Amycolatopsis sp. | reverse complement strand
CCGGGTCGTTGGTCGGCGACGCCCAGTCCGACGGTGGGGCCGAGACGGCGCAGACCGGGGACAGCACCAGGTCGTACGGGGCGGTGGCGCGCAGGGTCTCGACGCTGATCGTGTCGATGCAGGCGAAGCCGCGGTAAGTGTCCACTCCGGACTCCTCCGCACCGCCGACCGCCCACTGGGCGATGTAGGGCAAGACCTGAGCACGTCGGGACTCCGGCAACGCCGACATATCCGACCAGGCCCGCACGCGCCAGAACGTGTCCAGGCCGTCCAGCAGTTCGCGGCGCAGGAACGGCGCCACCGGCTCCACGACGGCGCCCGCGGCTTCGAACACGCGCGCGGCGGCCGTCACCGCCTCGAGGATGTCCGGCTCCACCGGCAGGCCGACACCCGCGTCCAGTTGCAGGCCGACGCGCAAGCCGTCGAGCCGCGCGTCCGCTACGGACCAGTCGAGTGGTTCGAAGGGCAGGCTCAGGTGATCGCGCGGGTCCGGCGCCGACAGCACGCCCATCAGCAGCGCCGTGTCCGCGACGGTCCTGGTCAGCGGCCCGGCCACCCGGCCGAGGAACGGCGGGTCCACCGGCACCCGGCCGAAGCTCGGCTTCAGCCCGACCAGGCCGCACCAGCCGGCGGGCAGGCGGATCGAGCCGCCGATGTCCGTGCCGACGTGCAGCGGCCCGTAGCCCGCGGCGGCGGCCGCGGCGGCACCGGCGCTGGAGCCACCCGGCGTGCGCGAGAGGTCCCACGGGTTCCGCGCCGCCGGGTGGAAGCTCGACAGGCCGGACGTCAGCATCCCGTAGTCCGGCATGGTCGTCTTGGCCAGCAGGATCCCGCCGGACTCACGCACGCGCGCCGCCGCCGGGGCATCGGCGAGGGCCGGGGTCAACGAGGTCGCGGCGGTCCCCAACGGCACGGCGGTGCCGCGGGTCGCGATGTTTTCCTTCAGTGTCAACGGAACGCCGTCGATCGGGCCCAGCGGCTCGCCCGCCTGCCAGCGCGCCTCGGACGCCTTCGCGGCTTCGCGCGCCGACGAAGCGTCGTACGCGTACAACGCGCGCAGCTCCGGCTCTCGCGCCTCGACACGCGCGAGGACGGCGTCGGTCACCTCGACCGGCGACAGCGTCCCGGCGCGGTAGCCCGCCACCAGCTCGACAGCGGTCAGATCAGCCAACTCGGTCATCAGCAAGCCTCCGATTCACGAAGCAGGTCTTCACGGAGCGGATCTTCACGAAGCAGGCGGTTCGAAGCGGCCGTCGACCGCGGTCCAGCCCCCGTCGACCGCCAGAACTGAGCCCGTGACGAACGTCGAAGCGTCCGAAGCGAGGTACACGACGGCGCCGGCCAGCTCGTCCGCGCGCGCCCAGCGGCCGAGCGCGCCCTTCGTCGCGTACGCGTCGTACCAGTCCGGGTTCGCCTTGATCTGCGAGGTCAGCGGCGTCTCGACAACGCCCGGCGCGATCGCGTTCACCCGCACGCCCGACGGGCCGAACTCCGCCGCGGCCGTCCGGAACAGCTGCACCAGCCCGGCCTTCGTCGCCGCGTACGGTCCCTGGCCGGGCTCGACGGTGGTGCCGCGGATCGAGGAG
>DASXYS010000228.1:0-23460 GCA_036502365.1 Amycolatopsis sp. | reverse complement strand
GCGGCGCAAGGCGCCCGACAACGACAAGGTCGGGCGCAAGTTCCGCAGTGAGGCCACGGAGAAGCAGGCGTCGAAGGCGCGCCAGACCGACCGGATGATCGAGCGGCTCGACGTGGTCGAGGAGCCCCGCAAGGAGTGGGAGCTGCGGATGGAGATCGCCGCGGCCCCGCGGGCCGGGGCGGTGGTGGCGACGCTGCGCGGCGCCGTCGTCCGGCGGGACGGCTTCACCCTCGGCCCGGTCGACTTGCAGGTGGACTGGGCGGACAAGGTCGCCATCACCGGCGCGAACGGCGCGGGCAAGTCGACGCTGCTGGCCGCGCTGCTCGGCCGGCTGCCGCTGGACGAGGGCAGCGCGGCGCTCGGCCCGGGCGTCGTGGTCGGCGAGGTCGACCAGGCGCGGCGGCTGTTCCTCGGCGACGAACCGCTGTCGGATGCCTTCGCCCGCGAAGTCCCTTCGCTGCCTGACGCGGAAGTTCGGACTCTGCTGGCGAAGTTCGGCTTGAAGGCGGCGCACGTGCTGCGCCCCACGGAGACGCTCTCGCCGGGTGAGCGCACGCGCGCCGCTTTGGCCCTGTTGCAGGCCCGCGGCGTCAACCTGCTGTTGCTCGACGAGCCGACCAATCACCTTGACCTGCCGGCGATCGAGCAGCTGGAGTCCGCTTTGGACCGTTACCCGGGCACCCTGCTCCTGGTGACGCACGACCGCCGCATGCTCGACGCCGTCGCGGTCACCCGCCGCCTCGAAGTGGACGGCGGCAAGGTGACCGAGTCCTGACGGACCCGCCTGGGCCCCTCGTCGAACGAGCCGAGCATGCGGTAGCAGTGCACGTGGAGCTCGCGCCGGTGGCGCTCGGCGAGCGTGGCGAAGTCCTTTTCGATGAGCTGTCCCGTTCCGGTCACGGCCGGTCCTCCCCTCGGAGCCTGCCTGTTCAGGGACGGTCGGTGAGGTAGCCGCCCATCGTGGTGAAGTGGTCGGCCGCGGCGAGTTCGGTGCCGTCGGCGGTGCGGACGCGTTCGACGAGCAGGCCGGGGGAGTGCCCGCGCCGCGCCTCGGGGCCGGCCACGATCACCACGCCGTCGCCCTCCTTGATGAAGATCCGGCCCGGTGTGCCGCCGTAATGCCCCGCTGAGACCGAGGCGGCGGCGATCCGCAGCTGCTCGCCCCGGTGGTAGGCGAACGCGTTGGGGTACGGGTCGGATTGGGCGCGCACCAAGCGCTCGATGTCCTCGGCCGGCCAGGTCCAGTCGATCAGGCTGTCGCGGGGCGCCCGCTTGTGGAAGAAGCTCGCTTTCGACCGGTCCTGGGCGATCGGCACCACGTTGCCGGTCTCGATCAGTGAGATGGCTTCGGTGGTGATCGGCGCGATCAGGTCCACGGTGCGGTGGAACAGGTCCGTGGTCGTGTCCTTCGGGCCGACCGGCACGGCGCGCTGCACGACGATGTCACCCGCGTCCAGCTCGGCGTTCATCAGGTGGGCGGTCACGCCGACCTCGGGCTCGCCGTTGATCAGCGCCCAGATCAGCGGCGAGAAGCCGGCGTAGGCGGGCAGCAGCGAGTCGTGCACGTTCAGCGTGCCGTGCCGGGGCAGGGCGAAGATCTCCGGCGGCAGCCAGGTCCGCCAGTTGTTCGCGACGATCAGGTCCAGGTCGGCCGCCTTCAGCTCGGCCAGCAGCTCGGCGTCGTCGGGCCGCGTGCGCAGCAGCGCGCGGATGCCGTTCGCCTCGGCCAGGCCGGCGACGGAGTCGGACCAGATCTTCTCGTAGGCGTGGTCGCTCTTCGGGTGCGTGACGACGAGGGCGACCTCGTGGCCCGCGTCGATCAGCGCTCGAAGGGTGCGGTGCCCCCAGGTCTGGTAGCCGAACATGGCCACGCGCATCGGCTGTGCCCTTTCATCGTCGAGGGATGAACATCACCCACACGGTACTAGCTGAGGCTCACCTAAGTTAGGTTAGGGTTTCCTCGTCTTTTCGTCGTCGAGAACCGAGATGCGGCAGTGCCGCGCTAGGGGACTTTCATGTCACGAGCAGTGGTCGGTGGCCAGGTGCCGGTTTACGACGTGGCCGGGGTGGGCTTCGGCCCGTCGAACCTGGCCCTCGCGATCGCGCTGACCGAGCACAACGCGAGTGGCGCGGACACGGTCACCGCGCACTTCCTGGAGCGGCAGCCGGGTTTCGGCTGGCACCGCGGGATGCTCATCGACAACGCGACCATGCAGGTCTCCTTCCTCAAGGACCTGGCGACGATGCGGAACCCGACCAGCGAGTTCAGCTTCCTGAACTACCTGCACGCCAAGGACCGGCTGGTCGACTTCATCAACCACAAGAACCTGTTCCCGCTGCGCATCGAGTTCCACGACTACTTCGAGTGGGCCGCGGCGAAGGTGGACGACCTGGTGTCCTATGGCACCGAGGTGCTGTCGGTGAAGCCGGTGCTGGAAGGCGACGAGGTCGTCTACTTCGACGTGATCGCCCGCTCCGGCGGCGAGACGACTGAGCTGCGCGCCCGGAACCTGGTGCTGGGCACCGGCCTGCGGCCGAACCTGCCCGCGGGGATCACCGCGGGTGAGCGGATCTGGCACAACAGCGGGCTGCTGCACCGCGTCGGGGAACTACGCGGCGCCGACCCCCGCCGGTTCGTGGTGGTCGGCGCCGGGCAGAGCGCGGCCGAGGTCGCGGCGCTGCTGCACGACGAGTTCCCGCGCGCCGAGGTGTGCGCGGTCTTCTCGCGGTACGGCTACAGCCCGGCCGACGACAGCTCGTTCGCCAACCGGATCTTCGATCCCGAGGCGGTGGACCAGTTCTACGCCGCGAGCGAGCCGGTCAAGGAGCGCCTGATGCGCTACCACGGCGCGACCAACTACTCCGCGGTCGACCTCGACCTGATCGACGAACTGTACCGGCGCGTCTACCGCGAGAAGGTGCTGGGCGTCGAACGGCTGCGGCTGCTCAACGTCTCGCGTCCGGTGGAGGTGACCGACCACGGCACGCACGTGCGCGCGACGATCGAGTCGCTGACCACCGGCGAGCGCACGGAGCTGGACGCCGACGCCGTCGTGTATGCCACGGGTTATCTGCCCGCCGATCCGACGCCGCTGCTCGGGGATCTGGCGGTCAGGTGCCTGCGTGACGGCGAGGGCCGGCTGCGGGTGGAGCGCGATTACCGGATCACGACGGATGCTGCCGTGCGCGGCGGGTTGTACCTCCAGGGTGGGACTGAGCATACGCACGGGATTACGTCTTCGCTGCTGTCGAACACGGCGGTGCGGGTCGGGGAGATTCTGGGGTCCATTGTGGACCGGCGGGCGGCGGTGGCCGACCGGCCCGAGTACGCGGTGAGCGGCACCCGCTGACTCGTGAGTGTTTATGCCGGTTCTAACCGGCATAAACACTCACGAGCTTGGCTCAGGTAACCAGCTTCAGTGAACGGTGGAGGCTCGCAGATGACCGGCGTCGTGCCCGGTTCCCCCCTGACCGCGGCGCAGGCCGGGGTCTTCTTCGCCCAGCGGATCGCCCCGGCGGACCCGGCGTACCAGATCGGCTGGTACGCCGAACTGACCGGAGCGGTGGATCTCACGCGGCTCGGCGCCGCGGTGCGCCAGGCGCTCGGTGAGGCCGAATGCCTGCACGTGACGGCGGACGTCGACGAGACCGGGGCGCCCCGGCTGTACCCGGCGCCCGTCGCGGCCGACGTGCCGGTGGTGGACTTCTCGGGCGAGCCGGACCCGGACCGCGCGGCCCACGAGTGGATGCGCGCCGGGCTGGCCGGGGTCCCGGACCTCGCCCGCGGCCCGCTCACCACGCACGCGCTGCTGGTACTGGGCCCGGAGCGGGTGCTCTGGTCGCAGCGGTACCACCATCTGGTCATCGACGCACACGGCCAGGCGGCGCTCACCCGCCGCGCCGCCGCGCTCTACGGTGGCGAAACCTCCACTGTGGACTGGTCGACGGCGCCGGTGCTCGCTGCCGAGGCGGCATACCGGGAGTCGGCGCAGTACGGGGCCGATCAGGCGTACTGGCGCGAAAAGCTGGCCGGTCGCCCGGATCCCGTCCGGCTGCTGCCCGGCGGCGGCACGGTCGCCCGGCATTCGTTCACGCTCTCGTCCGCGCGGGCCGACGGCCTGCGCAAGTTCGCGGGCAACCACGGGACCCGGCTCTCGCGGGTGGCGTTGGCGGCCATCGCGGCCTACGCGCACCGGGTGACCGGGGCCGAAGACCTGGTGTTCGGCCTGCCGGTGGCCGCGCGCCCCGAAACTGAGCTGCGCGACCGGCCCGCCATGGTGTCGAACGTGCTGCCGCTGCGGCTGGCCGTCCGGCCGGAAACCACCCCGGCGGAGCTGCTGGCCTCGGTGACGGCCGCGGTCGCGGAACTGCTGGAGCACGGGCGTTATCGGGGCGAAGACCTCGCGCGCGAGCTGGGACTGCCCGGCGGTGTGCTGGAGCTGACCGGGCTGAGCCTCAACTTCCTGCCGGACGCGCCGGTGATGTTCGGCGGGGCGACGGCGTCGGTGCGCAGCCTCGCGCTGGGCCCGGTCACCGACCTCGCCATCACGGCGCACGACTCCGGCGCGGGAGGCCCGCTGCGGATAGAGCTGGCCGGCCCGGGCGACGCCGGCACGCTGGCCGAGCACGAAGGCCGGCTGACCGCGGTCCTCGACGCGTTGGCGGCGCAGCCCGACCGTCCGATCGCTTCGATCGACCTGCTCACCGCGGTCGAGCGCGAGCGGGTGCTGGTCGAGTTCGGCACCTCGCCCGCTGATTCGCCCGAACTGTCCTGGCCCGCGGCCTTCGACCGGGTGGTGGCGCAGCGACCGGATGCCGTGGCCGTCGTGTGCGAGGACGAGCAGCTCACCTACGCGGAGCTGGACGCGGCCGCGAACTGCCTGGCGCGGCTGCTCGCCGCCCACGGGGTCGGCGCCGAGGCCGTGGTCGGGGTGGCGCTGCCCCGCTCGATCGAGCTGGTCGTGGCGCTGCTCGGCGTGCTGAAGGCGGGGGCGGCCTACCTGCCGCTGGATCTCGATCACCCCGAGGACCGGCTGGCGTACATGCTTTCCGACGCCGGTGCGCGCGCCGTCCTGTCCACCGTGGAGTTGTCCGCGCAGCTGCCGGAGCCGGACTCCGTCGGCCGTGTGCTGCTCGACGACCCGGACGTGCGGGCCGAGCTCTCCGCATTGGATTCGTCCACTGTGGATGTCAGTGGGCTGCGACTGGATCGCGCCGCGTACGTGATCTACACCTCGGGCTCCACCGGGCAGCCTAAGGGCGTGGTGCTGTCGCACGACGGTGTCGGCAGCCTGATCGCGACGGCCACCGAGCGGATCGGCATCACCGCGGACAGCCGCGTGGTGCAGTTCGCCTCCGTCGGCTTCGACGTGACGGTGTGGGACCTGATCATGTCGCTGTGCGTGGGCGGGCGCGTGATCGTGGTGCCCGCGCACCGCCGCGTCGCGGGCGTCGAGCTGACCGGGTACATCACCGAAAACGCGGCCACGCACATGATCCTGCCGCCGTCGCTGGTCGCCGCGCTGCCACCGGAGTGCGAGCTGCCCCAAGGCGCCGTGCTGATCGTCGGCACCGAGACCGTGCCGCCGGAGCTGATCGCGCGCTGGGCGGAAGACCTCCGGGTCGTCGCCGCGTACGGCCTCACCGAGGCGACTGTCAACTCGACGCTCTGGGCGGCCGAGCCGGGCTGGACCGGGCCGATCCCGATCGGACGGCCCGACCCCAACACCCGCTGCCACGTGCTGGACACCGCGCTCAACCCGGTGCCCGTCGGCGTCGAGGGCGAGCTGTACGTCGGCGGCCGCGGGCTGGCGCGCGGGTACGTCGGGCGGGCCGGGCTGACGGCGGAGCGGTTCGTCGCCGACCCGTTCGCCGGGCCGGGAGAACGCATGTACCGCACCGGCGACCGGGTGCGGTGGCGCGCCGACGGGAACCTGGACTTCCTCGGCCGCGCCGATCACCAGGTGAAGATCCGCGGCTTCCGGATCGAGCCGGGGGAGATCGAGTCGGTGCTCGCCGCGCACCACGCAGTGTCGCGGGTGGCCGTGGTGCCGCGCGAGGTGAAGCCGGGGGACCGGCGACTGGTCGCGTACGTGGTGCCCGAGGCCGCCGGCCCGGACGCCCGGGACGCGGCCCGCGAGGCCGCGCAGGTCGGCCGCTGGAAGGACGTGCACGAGCTGCTTTATTCGGTCGCCGGCCGCGACCCGTTCGACGAGGGTTTCACCGGCTGGAACTCCAGCTACGACGGCCATCCGCTGCCGCTGGAGGACATGCGCGCGTGGCGGGCCGCGACGGTGGACGCGATCCGGGCCCTGGGGTTCCAGGGGCGAGCGCCGCGGCGGGTGCTGGAGATCGGCGTCGGCAGCGGGCTGCTGATGTCGAAGCTGGCGCCGGAAGCCGAGGAGTACTGGGGCCTGGACCTGTCCGAGGAGGTGGTGCGACTGCTCTCGGCGCGGGTGGCCGAGCGGCCCGAGCTGGCCGGGAAGGTGCACCTGTCCGCGCGGCCGGCGCACGAGCTGGCCGGGCTGCCCGGTGTGCTCGACGGCGGTGTGCTCGACAGTGGTGTGCTCGACCGCGGAGGGTTCGACACCGTGGTGGTCAACTCGGTCGTCCAGTACTTCCCGGGCGCCGATTATCTTGTCGACGTGCTGCGCCAGGCGATCGGCCTGCTCGCGCCCGGCGGCACGGTGTTCGTCGGTGACGTGCGGAACCTCGGGCTGCTGCGGGTGCTGCGCGCGGGCGTCGAGTCGGCGCAGGGCGGCGCCTCGCTGGCGGCGGTGGACACGGCCGTCACGCGTGAGGACGAACTGCTGCTGGACCCGCGTTTCTTCGCGGCGCTGCCGGAGCTGATCCCCGGCATCGCCGAGGTGGACATCCGGCTCAAGCGGGCGGGGTACGGCAACGAGCTGAGCCGCTACCGGTACGACGTGGTCCTGCGCACGAGCGCGACCGCCGCCGCGTCACCCCCGTCGGTGGCGTGGACCGAGCTGGGTTCGGCCGCCGCATTCGCCTCGTATCTCCGCGCCGCCGGGCCGGAAAACCTTCGTGTGACGACGATCCCGAACGAGCGGTTGATCCCGGACCTGACCGCGTTGCGCGCGCTGGGCGGTGCGGTCACGACCGTGCCGGGCGCGGCGATGGACCCGGACGTGCTGGCCGAGCTGGCCGGTGCGGCGGGCTACCGCGCGGCCGCCACCTGGTCGGGCGAGGCGACCGCGTTCGATCTCGTGCTGTCCCGTGGCGAGCTGACCGCGACGTTCCAGTCGGATGTAGACAGTCCGCACGCGAACGTGCCAGTGGTGTACCGCGATCCGGCGTCGCTGATGAAGGAGCTGCGCGGGCTCGTGGAGGAGGCGCTGCCGCACTACCTGGTGCCGTCCGCCTTCGTGCCGCTGGACCGGCTGCCGGTGATGACCAACGGCAAGCTCGACCGTACCGCGTTGCCGATGCCGGACTTCGGCGCACTCGCGGAGGGCCGCGCGCCGCGGACGCCGCGTGAGATCGCCCTGTGCGGTGTCCTCGCCGACGTACTCGGCGTGCCCACGGTCGGCGCCGACGACGACTTCTTCACCCTCGGCGGTGACAGCATCTCCTCGATCCGGCTGGTGCTCGGCGCCGCCGGACACGGCCTGGCGATCACGCCGCGGCAGGTCTTCCAGCACCGCACCGCCGAGGCGCTCGCCGCCTGCGCCGGTGAAGTGACCACTGTGGACGATTCGAGCACGCCGCTACTGGAACTGTCCGAAGCGGACTCCGCCGCGCTCGGCCCGTACGCCGAAGTGCTGCCGGTGACGCCGTTGCAGCAGGGCTTCTTCTTCCATGCCGCGTACGAGGACGACGACGTCTACACCGTCCAGGAGATCTTCGACCTCGAAGGCTCGCTCGACCCGGAGAAGCTGCGCCGCTCGGTGCAGGACCTGCTGGATCGGCACAGTTCACTGCGCTCCGGCTTCCGCCAGCTCGACGACGGCCGGGTGGTCCAGGTCGTCGCGTTGCGCGCGGAGCTGCCGTGGCAAGAGGTCGGGGCGGAGGACGCGGCGGCCGCGCTGGAGGCCGATCGCACCCGGCGGTTCGCGCTCGACCGGCCGCCGCTGCTGCGGGCCACGCTGGTGCGCGGGACCCGGAACCGGCTGGCCCTGACCTTCCACCACATCGTCGCCGACGGCTGGTCGGTGGTGGTGATGGTGCGGGAGATTCTGGCGCGCTACGGCGTCGCCGGCCCGGTGGCCTCGGAGCCGAGTTCGCGCGAGGCGCACCTGCGCCGGCTCGCCGGGCGCCACGCCGATGCCGCCCGGCGGGCCTGGCGGAACGCGCTCGCGGACATCAGTGAGCCGACCCGCCTGGTCGAGAAGCCCGCGGGGATCGGGGAACGCCGGCCGTCGAAGATCCACTTCACGATGGACGAGCAGGCGACGGCACGGGTGCGGGCCGTCGCGCGGGAACACGGGCTGACGCTCGGCACCGTGCTGCACGGCGCGTGGGGCCTGCTGCTCGGGCGGCTCACCGGCCGGGGCGACCTGCTGTTCGGCAGCACCGTGTCCGGCCGCGACCCGGGTGTCCCCGGCATCGAAGACGCGGTCGGGCTTTACATCAACACCCTGCCGGTGCGCGTGCGCTGGTCCGGTGGCGACACCGTCGCCGGGCTGCTGCGGCGGCTGCAGGACGAGCAGGCCGCGCTGCTGGACCATCAGCACCTCGGGCTGGCCGAGCTGCAGCGGCTCGCGGGTACGGGGCCTGATTTGTCCGGCACCGACGAGCTGTTCGACACCCTCGTGGTGATCGAGAACTACCCGCGGGAGAACGAGGACACCGGCGGCCTGCGGGTCGCCGGTGTCGAGGTGGTCGACGCGGTGCACTACCCGGTCGCGCTGATCGCGACGCCGGGGGACGCGCTGGAGTTCAGCCTCAAGTTCGACGCCGCGAGGGTCGGCGCGCGGACGGCCGAGCAGCTGGCCGAGCGGTTCGTGCGGGTGCTGGACGCGTTCGCGGCGGCGCCGGACAACCGACTGTCCCGGGTGGACCTCGTCTCGCCCGCCGAACTGGAACGCCTCGGTGAGCTGAACGCCACTGCCGTCGCCGTGCCCGAGCGGACGCTGGCCACCGCTTTCGCCGAGCAGGTGGCGAAAACGCCGGATGCCACCGCACTGGTGTTCGAGGACGAGTCCCTGTCCTATGTGGATCTTGACGCGCGGGCCGAGGCGCTCGCGCGGCGGCTGCGGGCTCAGGGAGCCCGGCCCGGTGCGGTCGTGGCCGTCGCCGTGCCGCGGTCGGTGGAGCTGATGGTCGCGTTGCTCGGCGTGCTGAAGTCGGGGGCGGCATACCTGCCGCTGGACCTCGACTACCCGGCCGAACGGCTGGAGTACATGCTCACCGCGTCCGGCGCCGGGCTGGTCGTGACCGGGCCGGATACGCGGCTCCCGGCGGGCCCGGTGCGGGTGCCGGTCGACGGTCCGGACCCCGCGGAGGTGCCCGGTGTGGCCGCCCGGCCGGACGACGCGGCGTACCTGATCTACACCTCCGGCTCCACCGGCCGGCCGAAGGGCGTGCTGGTCAGCCACCGCTCGATCGTCAACCGGCTGGCGTGGATGCAGCACGAGTACCGGCTCGACGGCGACGACCGGGTGCTGCAGAAGACGCCGTCGAGCTTCGACGTGTCCGTGTGGGAGTTCTTCTGGGCGCTCACCGAGGGCGCGACCGTGGTCTTCGCGCGCCCGGACGGGCACCGCGACCCGGCCTACCTCGCGCAGGTGATCCGGGAGCAGCGGATCACCACCCTGCACTTCGTCCCGTCGATGCTCGGCGCATTCCTCTCCGTGGAGGAGGTCACCGAAGACCGGCGCTGGGCGGAAAGCCTGCGCCGCGTGTTCGCCAGCGGCGAGGGACTGCCCGGTGACGTCGCGGCCCGGTGGCGCGCGCTGACCGGGGTGCCGTTGCACAACCTTTACGGCCCCACCGAGGCTGCGGTCGACGTGTCCTTCTTCGCCTTCCGCGGCGGTCCGGAGCGGACTGTCCCCATCGGACGTCCGGTGTGGAACACCCGGCTGCACGTGCTGGACACCTGTTTGCGGCCAGTGCCGGACGGCGTCACGGGTGAGCTGTACCTCGCGGGCGTGCAGCTGGCGCGCGGCTATTACGGACAGCCGGGCCTGACGGCCGAGCGGTTCGTCGCCGATCCGTTCGGCGAGCCGGGCTCCCGGATGTACCGCACCGGCGACCTGGTGCGCCGGCGGGCCGACGGCGAGGTCGAGTACCTCGGCCGTACCGACCGTCAGGTCAAGATCCGCGGCAACCGGATCGAGCTGGGCGAGATCGAGGCCGTGCTGGGCGCACAACCGGGCGTGACGGCGGCCGCGGTGCTGGTGCGTGACGGCGCGCTGGTCGGCTACGTGTCGGGTGCCGCCGACGTCGACACTCTGCGGGCCGCGCTGGCCGAGGCGCTCCCGGCGCCGATGGTGCCGAACTCGCTGGTGGTACTGGACGAGTTCCCGCTGAGCCCGAGCGGCAAGCTGGACCCACGAGCGCTGCCCGCGCCCGCCCGGCCGGAACCGGCCACATCGGACATCGCGGCGACGCCGGGCGACGATCGTGAACGCGCGCTCGCCGCGATCTTCGCCGACGTGCTGGGTCTCGCCGAAGTCGGCGCCGATGGGGACTTCTTCCTGCTGGGCGGCGACAGCATCTCGTCGATCAGCGTGTCCAGCCGCGCGCGGCGAGCCGGGTTCGACCTGAGCCCGAAGGACGTCTTCACCCACCGGACACCCGCGGCGCTGGCCGCGCTCGGCGGCGAACCGGTGGTCACCGGCGGGCCCGAGGCGGACCTGGACGGGGTCGGCGACGTGCCGCTGCTGCCCGAGGTACACCGCCTGCGGGAACTGGGCGACGCCGTCACCGCCGAGTCGGTGCTGCTGCGGACGCCCGCGGGCGCCGACGTCGAGGCGCTGGCCGCCGCGTTGCAGGCCGTCCTGGACCACCACGACGGGCTGCGGCTGAAGCGCCGGGGCGCGTCGGTGCCGGGGCTGCCGGATCTGTTGTGGTCGCTCGAAACCCGGCCACCTGGGTCGTCGGCGGCGGCCGATGTGCTGCGCCGCGCCGAGGGCACCGACGAACTCGCCCCCGCCGTGTCACGCCTTGACCCGGATGCCGGAGTCCTGCTGCAGGCCGTGTGGTTCGAGGACAAGGCCCGGCTGCTGCTGGTCGCGCACCCGCTGCTCGTCGATGCTCCTTCGTGGCACACACTCGCCGCGGATCTCGCGACGGCGTGGACGGCCGTGCAGGCGGGGCGGACGCCGGTGTTCGCCGTGGTCGAGACGTCGCTGCGCACGCACGCGCGGCAGGTCACCGAAGGCGCGCAGAGTCCCGAGCTGCTGGCCGATCTGGGACACTGGGCCTCAGTGCTCGCTCCCGGCGCCATTGTGGGCGGCGAGAACGGCGAACGCACGGTCACTCTGTCCATTGAGGTCAGTCGTGCGCTGGTCGACCGGCTCCCGGCCGCCGTCCACGGCGAGGTCAGCGACGTGCTGCTGGCCGCCCTGGCGATCGCGGGCGGCGAGTTGACCGTCGACGTCCAGGACCGCCTCGCCGAACTCCCCGCGACGGTCGGCGCGCTCCACACAACGCGGCCGGTGCGGCTGCCCGCCACCGGCGCGCCGCTCGACGTGCTCAAGCAGGTCAAGGAGCTGGTCCGCGCGGCCCCCGACGCCGCGGGTTACGGCTTGCTGCGGTACCTGAACCCGCAGGCGGCGCCCCTGTTCGCCCAGCTGGCGACCCCCGGCGTGCTGCTGCGGTACGCGGGCCGCATTCCTGTGCGGCCCGAGGACTGGACGTTCGCCGAAGGACCGGGCGCGCCCGCCGGGGCTCACGCGCTGCGCATCGGTGTCACCTGCGAGGAGACCGAATACGGGCCGCGCCTGTTCGCCACCTTCGCCGGGCGCGGCACCGAGCTGGCGGACGCGTGGCAGGCCGCGCTGGAGACGCTGGCCGCGGCCGTCCCGTCGGCAACCGGGCTGACCACTTCGGACCTGAAGCTGATCGATCTGACCCAGGACGAGATCGAGCGGGTGGAACGGCTCAGCTCGTTGCCACTCCTCGATATCTGGCCGCTGTCGCCGTTGCAGGAAGGCCTGTTCTTCCACTCCAGCTACGACCAGTCCCGAGTGGACATCTACACCATCCAGGAGGCGATCGACCTCGACCGGCACTTGGACGCGGACCGGCTGCGCGCGGCCTGCGCGGCCCTGGTCCAGCGGACGCCGAGCCTTGGGGCCGGCTTCACCAGCGAGGGCCTGCGTGGTCCAGTCCAGTTCGTCACGGCCGGGCTCAACCCACCGGTCACCGAAGTGGACCTGCGGGGACTGTCCGAAGAGGACCGTGAAGCGCGGCTCGCCGAGCTGATGGCCGAGGACCGGGCGGCCCGGCACGACCTGGCGTCGCCGCCGCTGTTCCGGATCACGCTGGTGCGCCTCGGTGAACGGCGTGACCGCGTGGTGCTGAACCGGCACCTGCTGCTGTGGGACGGCTGGTCGGCGTGGCTGTTCATCGAGCAGCTGTTCGCGCTCTACGAGCTGGGCGGTGACGATCGCGGCCTGCCGTCTTCCGGGTCCTATGCGGACTATCTGGAGTGGCTGTCCGGACAGGACACCGAGGTGGCGGTCGCGGCCTGGCGGGAGGCGCTGGCCGGGCTCGCCGAGCCGACGCTGATCGGCCCGGACACCCGTGGTCTAGAGCCGGTGACGCCGGTCAACCTCGAAGCGCATCTTTCGCCGGAGCTGACCGGCCGGGTGCGGGAAGAGGCACGGCGGCACGGCCTGACCGTGAACTCAGTGCTCAATGCGGCGTGGGCACTCGTGCTGTCCACTGTGGTCGGACGGCAGGACGTGGTGTTCGGCGCCGCCGTCGCGGGCCGTCCGGCGGCGGTGCCGGACATCGAGACGACGATCGGCCTGTTCCTCAACACCGTGCCGGCGCGCGTCCGGCTCGTGCCGGACGAGCCGGTGCTGGACCTGCTGCGCCGCGTCCAGTCCGAGCGGATGGACCTGACGCCGTACGAGTTCATGAGCCTCGGCGTGCTCCAGCGCGAGTCCGGGCACCGTGTCCTGTTCGACACGCTGTTCGTGCTGCGCGGCAACGACGGTGACGAGCGGACTGCCGGCCTGGAGCACCGGCACGGCATCACCGGACTGGTCAATGTGGACGCCACGCACTACCCGTTGACGCTCGTCGTCACACCGGGCAGCTCGATGCGCGTCACGCTGTCCTATCGCGACGACATCGTCGATGCGACGACGGCGGCCGAGCTGCTGGGCCGGTTCACCTCGCTGGTCGAGCAGCTGGTCAGTGACCTCACGGCCCCCGTGGGCGCGTTGGAGACGCTCTCGGCCGAGCGCCGGGAAGAGCTGGCCGAAGTCTGGTCGGCGAGTGAGCACCCGATGGTCGGCGACACGATCGCCGACCTGCTTGCGACGCAAGCCAAAGCGACACCGGACACGACCGCGCTCGTCTTCGGCGAGCAGCGCCTCACGTACGCGGAGCTGGACGAGCGCATCAACCGGATGGCGCGGCTGCTGCTGTCCCGCGGTGCCGAGCCGGAGCAGGTGGTCGCGCTCGGCCTGCCACGGTCGATCGACATGGTCGTGGCGCTGTTCGCGGTGCTGCGCACCGGCGCGGCGTACCTGCCGCTGGAGCTGGACTACCCGGCCGACCGGCTGGCGATGATGCTCGACGACGCCGGCCCGCTCTGCCTGGTCACGACCACGGCGGTGGCCGGTTCGCTGCCCGCGGACCTGCCGCGGGTGCTGCTCGATTCCGGCGAGACGCGCGCTGAACTGGCCGCGATGTCCGGCGGGGAACTGGCCGACGCCGAGCGCCCGCGGTTCGGCCCCGACCGCGCCGGACGGCTGGAGCACCCGGCGTACGTGATCTACACGTCCGGCTCGACGGGTAAGCCCAAGGGCGTCGTGACGCCGTACCGCGGCCTGACGAACATGCAGCTCAACCATCAGGAAGCGATTTTCGGCCCGGCGATCGCGTCGGCCGGCGGGCGGCGGCTGCGGATCGCGCACACCGTGTCGTTCGCCTTCGACATGTCGTGGGAAGAGCTGCTGTGGCTGGTCGAGGGCCACGAAGTGCACGTCTGCGACGAGGAACTGCGCCGCGACGCCCGTGCGCTGGTCGCGTACTGCGACCGGCAGCAGGTGGACGTGGTCAACGTGACGCCGACGTACGCGCACCTGCTGATCGAGGAGGGCCTGCTCGACCAGGGGGCCGCCAGCCACCGGCCCGCGCTGGTGCTGCTCGGCGGCGAGGCGGTGTCCGAATCCGTGTGGCATCGTCTGCGCGACACCGAGGGCACCTACGGCTACAACCTCTACGGCCCCACCGAGTACACGATCAACACCCTCGGCGGCGGCACCACCGACAGCGCTTCCCCGACCGTCGGGAAACCGATCCGGAACACCCGCGTGTACATTGTGGACGATTGGCTGCGGCCGGTGCCCGACGGTGTGCCCGGTGAGCTGTACATCGCCGGGACCGGCCTGGCCCGCGGTTACCTCGGCCGGCCGGGCCTGAGCGCGGAGCGGTTCGTGGCCGACCCGTTCGGCGCCCCCGGGTCCCGGATGTACCGCACCGGCGACCTGGTGCGCCGCCGCCCGGACGGAAACCTGGACTTCCTCGGCCGGACCGACGACCAGGTCAAGATCCGCGGCTACCGGGTGGAACTGGGCGAGATCGAGACGGCGCTGAGCCGGCACCCGCAGGTCGCGCAGGCCGCGGTGATCGCGCGGCCGGACCCGTCGGCGCCGGGCCTGCAACGGCTTGTCGGCTACGTCGTGCCCGCGGAGCTGAGCGGCGATGCGCGGGACGCGGCCGAGGCCGACCAGGTCGGCGAGTGGGAGCAGATCTACTCCGACGAGTACACCGAGATCCCGACCGCGCTGTTCACCGAGGACTTCGCCGGCTGGGATTCGAGTTACGACGGCGAGCCGATCCCGCTGGAGCACATGCGGGAGTGGCGTTCGGCGACCGTCGCGCGGATCGGCGAGGCGGCGCCGCGGCGGATCCTGGAGATCGGCGTCGGTACCGGCCTGCTGATGGGGCAGCTCGCGCCGGCCGCGGAGGAGTACTGGGGCACCGACCTCGCCGCGCCGGTGATCGGGAAGCTGACGCGTGAGCTGGCGCAGGACCCGGCGCTCGCGGCCAAGGTGACGCTGCGGACCCAGCCCGCGCACGTGTTCAACGGCCTGCCGCGCGGGCACTTCGACACCGTGGTGATCAACTCGGTGATCCAGTACTTCCCGAGCGTCGGCTACCTGAGCGGCGTGCTGCGCCAGGCACTCGACCTGCTCGCGCCGGGCGGTTCGCTGTTCGTCGGCGACGTCCGCAACCTCCGGCTGGCCCGCTCGTTCCACACTGCGATCCAGCTGACCCGCGCGGACGCGACGTCCGACGTCGCGCAGGTGCGCCGGGCCGTCGAACGTGGTGCGGCGCTGGAGAAGGAGCTGCTGCTCGACCCGGATTACTTCGTCGCGCTCGCGCACGAATTGCCCGGCGTCGAGGCGCTGATCCGGGTGAAGCGGGCCGCGCTGCACAACGAGCTGAGCCGGTACCGCTATGACGTGGTGCTGGCCAAGGATGCTGCGGAGGTCGTGCCGGTGGCGCAGGCGCCGCGGGTGCTCTGGGACGAGGTGGGCTCGCTCGCCGGGCTGGAACAGCGCCTCACCGCGAGTGCCGGACCGCTGCGGGTGAGCCGGATTCCGGACGCGCGGCTCGCGGCGGAGTTCGCCGCCATGCGCGCGCTGGACTCGGATGTGCCGCTGCTCGACGTCCTGGAGCGGTTCCACGACGGCTCCGGGGGGATCGAGCCCGAGGCCGTGCACCAGCTCGGTGAACGGCTCGGCTTCCGCGCCCACACCACGTGGTCGAGTGGCGTGGACGGGGTCTTCGACGCAGTGTTCGTCCACGATGGACGGTCGGTCTCGGGGCTGTACGTGCCCGCGGCGACCGGCGCGGACCTCACGCGGTTCGGGAACAGCCCGACGGCCGCGCGGGGCGGTAGTGAGCTGGTGCAGGTCCTGCGCGAGGAGCTGAAGCGGCAGCTGCCGGACTACATGGTCCCGGCCGCGTTCGTGACGCTCGCCGTCCTGCCGTTGACCGACAACGGCAAGCTGAACGTGCGCGCGCTGCCCGATGCCGAGCCCGCCGTTTCGCTGGCGGAGAGCCGGGACGCGGAGACCGCGGAGGAGGAGACGCTCTGCGCGCTGTTCGCCGAGGTGCTGGGATTGGGCCGGGTGGGGGTCGAGGACAGCTTCTTCGACCTCGGCGGGCACTCGCTGCTGGCCACGCGCCTGATCAGCCGGGCCCGCACCGAGCTGGACGCCGAGCTGGCGATCAAGGACCTGTTCGAGGCACCGACCCCGGCCCAGCTGGCGGAACGGGCGGGCACCGGTGCGCCGGCGCGGCCGTCAGTCGTGCCGGTGGAACGGCCGGAACGGATCCCGCTGTCGTTCGCGCAGCAGCGGATGTGGCTGCTCGACCAGCTGGGCACCACTGCCGCGGCGTACACGTACCCGCTGTTCGTACGGCTGCGCGGGGCGCTCGATGTCGACGCGCTGCGGACGGCGTTCGGTGATGTGCTGCAGCGCCACGAGGTGCTGCGCACTGTGATCGGCGACCACGAAGGCACGGCGTACCAGGACATCCAGGCTTCGCCGGAGATCCCGTTCACTGTGGCGGACGGGTCGGTCGAGGACGTGGCCGGTCTCGCCGAGCGGCGTTTCGACCTCGCCCGGGAGCTGCCGGTGCGCGTCGACGTGCGGCGGGTGGCGGACGACGACCACGTGGTCGCGATGCTGCTGCACCACGGCGTCACCGATGAATGGTCGGACCGGCCGTTCCTGGACGACCTGGCTACGGCCTACCGCGCCCGGCTCGGCGGCGAAGCTCCGAAGTGGACACCGCTGCCCGTCCAGTATGCGGATTACACACTGTGGCAGCGCGATTTCCTCGCGTCTACTGGGGACGAGCAGCTGGTCTACTGGACCGGCGCCCTGCGCGGGCTGCCCGACGAGGTCCCGCTGCCGCTGGACCGCCCCCGTCCTGCCCGGCCCTCCGGGCGCGGCGGCAAGGTGCGCGTGTCGTTGCCGGATGGGCTGACGACGGCCGTGCGCGAGCTGTCTGCCAAGGCCGGTGCGAGCCTGTTCATGGTCTTGCAGTCGGCGGTCGCGGCGTTGCTGAGCCGGCTCGGCGCGGGGGAGGACATCCCGCTCGGCGCGCCCATCGCGGGCCGCACCGACGCGGCGGTGGACGACCTCGTGGGCTTCTTTGTGAACACGCTGGTGCTGCGGACCGACGTGTCCGGCGACGCGGCGTACCGGGACCTGCTCGACCGCGTGAAAAGCGCCGACCTGGCCGCGTTCTCCCACCAGGACCTGCCGTTCGAGCGGGTGGTCGAAGAGCTGAACCCGCCGCGGGTACCGGGCCGCAACCCGCTGTTCCAGGTGATGGTCGGCTACCACTACCGGCCCGGCGGCGATCCGGACGTGCTCGGCCTGCCCACCGAATGGCTCGACGCCGGCCAGGCGACGGCCAAGTTCGACCTGCATTTCACCCTGGTCGACGAGGCGTCGTCCGGGCCGCTGACGCTGATGCTGGAGTACACCGAGGACCGGTGCTCGGGTGACACTGCGACGCGCCTGCTCACCCGGCTGAGTTCGGTGCTGGCCCAGGTCGCTGCCGACCCGGCCGTCCGGATCGGCTCGCTGGATGTGCTGGCCGAGGACGAACTCGCGCGGTTGGCGTTGTGGAATTCCACGGCGTGTGAGGTGCCGTGGGTGACGTTGCCGGAGTTGTTCGAGGCTCAGGTTGTGCGGACACCGGATGCTGCGGCGGTGGTGTTTGAGGGCAGTGTGGTGTCCTATGTGGAGTTGAATGCGTGGGCGAATCGTCTTGCGCGGTGGCTTCGCGAGCGGGGTGCTGGTCCGGAGTCGGTGGTGGCGGTGTCGTTGCCGCGTTCGCTTGAGCTGGTTGTGGCGTTGTATGCGATTCACAAGGTGGGTGCGGCGTATTTGCCGGTGGATCCGGATTATCCGGCGGCGCGCCGGGAGTTCATGATCGTGGACGCGGATCCGGTGGTGGTGCTGGATGCGCCGGTGGACGTGAGCGGTTATGACGGCTCGGATCTGGGTGTGCGGGTTTCGCCGGAGGCTGCGGCGTATGTGATTTACACGTCGGGTTCGACGGGGCGTCCGAAGGGTGTGGTGGTGCCGCATTCGGGGATGGTGAACCGGTTGTTGTGGATGCAGGGTGAGTATGGGCTGACCGGTGATGATCGGGTGTTGCAGAAGACTCCGTCGAGTTTTGATGTGTCGGTGTGGGAGTTCTTCTGGCCGTTGATCACGGGCGCGACTCTGGTGGTGGCGAAGCCGGAGGGGCACAAGGACCCGGGGTATCTGGCCGATCTGATCCGGACGGCCGGGGTTACGACTGTCCACTTTGTTCCGTCGATGCTGCGGCTGTTCCTGGAGGAGCCTGCCGCGGCCGGGTGCACCGGTCTGCGGCGGGTGATCTGCAGTGGTGAGGCGCTGCCGTCGGAGCTGGCGTCGCGCTTCGGGGATCTGCTGCCCGCTGGGCTGCACAACCTGTACGGACCGACTGAGGCGGCGGTGGACGTCACGGCGTTCCCGGCCACCGGGCCGTTCGCCGGTGCCGGGGTCCCGATCGGACGTCCGGTGTGGAATACCGGCACTCACGTGCTGGATGCGCGTCTGCGCCCGGTTCCCGTGGGTGTGGCGGGGGAGTTGTACCTGTCGGGTGTCCAGCTGGCGCGGGGTTATCTTGCACGGCCGGGTCTGACGGCTGAGCGGTTTGTGGCGAGTCCGTTCGGCGATGGTGAGCGGATGTATCGCACGGGCGATCTGGCGCGCTGGACAGCGGATGGGGTGCTGGAGTTCCTCGGTCGTGCCGACGACCAGGTCAAGGTGCGCGGTTTCCGTGTCGAGCTGGGGGAGATCGAAGCGGCTCTGACCGCGGACGGTGCGGTCGGGACCGCCGCGGTGATCGCCCGGGAGGACCGGCTGATCGCGTACGTGACCGGCGCGGACGTTGTTGTCGATGAGCTGCGGGCGCAGGTCGCGCAGCGGCTGCCCGAGCACATGGTGCCCGCGGCGATCGTGGTGCTCGGCAAACTGCCGCTCAGCCCGAGCGGCAAGCTGGACCGTGCGGCGCTGCCGGACCCGGAGTTCACCGCCGGTGGTGGCCGCGCGGCCCGCGACGACCGTGAGCGGACACTGACCGGGCTCTTCGCGGACCTGCTCGACGTGTCCGCACCGTCGATCGACGACGACTTCTTCGCCCTCGGCGGCCACTCGCTGCTGGTGATGCGCCTGGTCTCGCGGATCCGGTCGATGCTGGGTGCCGAGGTGACCGTGCGCGACGTCTTCGAAGCGCCGACCGTCGCCCGGCTCGTCGAACGGCTCGGCGCGCCTGCTTCCCGGCCCGAGCTGGAGCCGCGGGATCGGCCGGAGGTGCTGCCGCTTTCGGCCGCGCAGCAGCGGTTGTGGTTCCTGCACGAGCTGGAAGGCCCGACCACGACGTACTCGATCCCGTACGCGTGGCGGCTGACCGGCCCGCTCGACACCGGAGCGTTGCGGGCCGCGTTCGGTGATGTGGTCGCGCGGCACGAGGTGCTGCGGACGGTGTTCACCGAACAGAACGGTGTCCCGGCGCAACGGATCCTGGACGACATCGTGGTGGACTTCGCCGTGGCGCGCACAGACGACGTCACGGCGCGGATTCGGGCCGAAGTGGACATTCCGTTCCAGCTCGGCGAGCAGCCGCCGGTCCGGGTACGTCTGTACGAGCTGGGGGCCGAGGACCGCGTGCTCCTGGTGTTGCTGCACCACGTGGTCACCGATGAGTGGTCGGAGGGGCCCCTGCTGGCGGACCTGACCGCGGCTTATCGCGCCCGGCTTGACGGTGAAGCTCCGAAGTGGACGCCACTACCCGTTCAGTACGCGGACTACGCGTTGTGGCACCGGGACGTTCTGTCCGATGTGGAGGAACGACAGGCCGCCTTCTGGCGTGACCGCCTGGCCGGACTGCCGGACGAGCTGGAGCTGCCCGCGGACCGGCCACGGCCGGCGGAGGCGAGCCACCGCGGCGGCACCGTCACGTTCCCGGTGCCCGCCGCGCTCGCGGCGGACCTGCGGGCCCTCGCGCGGCGGCACGACGTCAGTATGTTCATGCTCACCCAGGCCGCGGTCGCCGTGCTGCTGCACCGGCTCGGCGCGGGCACGGACATCCCGCTCGGCGCGCCGGTGTCCGGGCGGTCCGACGAGCGGCTGAACGACCTGGTCGGCTTCTTCGTGAACTCGCTGGTGCTGCGCACCGACCTGACCGGCGACCCGGCGTTCGGCGAGCTGCTGGGCCGGGTGCGCACGGCCGACCTCGCCGCGTTCGACCACCAGGACCTGCCGTTCGACCGGGTCGTCGAGCTGGCCGGCCCGGAGCGGTCGCTGGCCCTGCACCCGTTGTTCCAGGTCATGGTCGTGTACCTGCCTGAGCCGGGCGGACTGCCGGAGCTGCCGGGGCTCACCGTGGCCCGCGAGGACGTGACCTCCGGGGCAGCGAAGTTCGACCTCGAGTTCGGCTTCCTGGAGCAGCCGGACGGCGGGATTGCCGGCGCGATCGAGTACAGCGCCGACCGGTTCGACCACAGCACCGCCGAGGCGTTCGGCCGTCGGCTGGTGCGAGTGCTGGAGCAGGTGGTGGCCGACCCTGCCGCGGCGGTCGGATCGCTGGATGTGCTGAGCGACGACGAACTCGCGCGGTTGGCGTTGTGGAATGCGACCGCGTGTGAGGTGCCGTGGGTGTCGTTGCCGGAGTTGTTCGAGGCTCAGGTTGTGCGGACGCCGGATGCTGCGGCGGTGGTGTTTGAGGGCATCATTCTGTCCTATGTGGAGTTGAACGCGCGGGCGAACCGTCTTGCGCGGTGGCTTCGTGAGCGGGGTGCTGGTCCGGAGTCGGTGGTGGCGGTGTCGTTGCCGCGTTCGCTTGACCTGGTTGTCGCCTTGTACGCCATCCACAAGGCGGGCGCCGCGTATCTGCCCGTGGATCCGGACTATCCGGCTGCGCGTCGGGAGTTCATGCTGGCGGACGCGGATCCGGTGGTGGTCCTGGACGCGCCGGTGGACGTGAGTGCCTATGACGACTCCGACTTGGGCGTTCGGGTCGACCCGTCGGCTCCGGCGTATGTGATCTACACGTCGGGCTCGACGGGGCTTCCAAAGGGTGTGGTGGTGCCTCACGAGGGCATCGTGAACCGCCTGTTGTGGATGCAAGGCGAGTACGGGTTGAGCGGTGATGATCGGGTGTTGCAGAAGACTCCGTCGAGTTTTGATGTGTCGGTGTGGGAGTTCTTCTGGCCGTTGGTCACGGGCGCGACTCTGGTGGTGGCGAAGCCGGAGGGTCACAAGGACCCGGCATACCTGGCCGATCTGATCCGGACGGCCGGGGTCACGACTGTCCACTTCGTCCCGTCCATGCTCGAGGCCTGGCTCGCCGAGCCGAAGGCCGCGGGCTGTACCGGGCTGCGCCGCGTGCTGTGCAGCGGTGAGGCGCTGCCCGCCGACGTGGTGACCAGGTTCCAGGAGCTGCTGCCCGCCGAGCTGCACAACCTCTATGGCCCCACCGAGGCCTCGGTCGACGTCACCGCGACGGCCGCCCGCGTGGCGGTGTCCGGACGGGTCCCGATCGGACGTCCGGTATGGAACACCGGCGCTCACGTGCTGGATGCCCATTTGCGCCCGGTTCCGGTGGGCGTGGCGGGGGAGTTGTACCTGTCGGGTGTCCAGCTGGCGCGGGGCTATCTCGCACGGCCGGGTCTGACGGCTGAGCGGTTTGTCGCGAGTCCGTTCGGCGATGGTGAGCGGATGTATCGCACGGGCGACGTCGCACGCTGGACAGCGGACGGGGTGCTGGAGTTCCTGGGCCGCGCCGACGACCAGGTCAAGCTCCGCGGGTTCCGCGTCGAACTGGGTGAGATCGACGCGGCGATCGCCGCGCACCCGGCGGTCGCGCAGGCTCGGGTGACCGTCCATGATGGACGCCAGTTGGTCGCGTACGTGGTGCCGGCCAAGGAGACCGTGGACGTCGAGGAACTGCTCGCGCACGTTGCCCGGACGCTGCCGGAGCACATGGTGCCCGCGGCAGTCGTCCCGCTGGACCGGTTGCCGCTCGGCCCGAGCGGCAAGCTGGACCGCCGGGCGCTGCCCGCGCCGGAGTTCGAGGTCACCGGGGAGGCCCCGGCCACCGACGAGGAGGCCACCCTGGCCGGACTGATGGCCGGCGTGCTCGGCCTGCCGAAGGTCGGCGTGCAGGACGACTTCTTCCGCCTCGGCGGGGACAGCATCGTCGCGATGCAGCTGGTGGCGCGTGCCCGCGCGGCCGGGATGGTGCTCAGCCCACGGGACGTGTTCCGGCACCGCACGGTCACCGGGCTCGCCGCTGCCGCGGGGACGCAGCTCGCCACCCCGACAACCGGGGACGGCCGGCCGCTGCTGGAGCTGGACGAGGCCGAGCGCGCCGAGCTTCGTTCGGTGGCCCCCGACGCCGCCGAGGTCTGGCCGCTCACGCCGTTACAGTCCGGCCTGCTGTTCCTGGCCACTGTGGACACTGATGGGCCGGACGTCTACACCGTCCAGTTCGGATTCGACCTCACCGGCCCGCTGGACCCGGCACGGCTGCACGACGCCGTGCGGGCGCTGCTGGCGCGGCACCCGAACCTGCGCACCAGCTACCGCTATCTCGGCTCCGGCCGCCCGGTCGCGCTCGTCTCGCGCTCGGCCGAGCCCCCATGGCGAGAGAGCACGGGCGAGGCGATGGAGGACGAGCTGGCCCAAGAGCGGCGCCGGTTCGACGTCGCAGCCGGGCCGCTGCTGCGGTTCCTGCTGGTGCGGTCCGGTGAGGACCGGCATCGGCTGATCGTCTCGCACCAGCACCTGCTGCTCGACGGCTGGTCGGTCCCGCAGTTGCTGGCGGAACTGTCCGCGCTGTATGCGGGACGCGCGCTGCCGGCCGCGCGGCCGTACCGGGATTACCTCGGCTGGCTGCGCGACCAGGACCATGAGACGGCGACGGGCGCGTGGCGGGCGGCGCTGGACGGCCTCGCCGAGCCGACCCATCTCACCCCGGTCGATCCCGACCGGGCGCCGGCCCTGCCGTCGAAGGCCACGGCCGAGTTGCCCGCCGAGGAGACCGCCGCGCTGACCGCGTTCGCCCGCGAGCGTGGGCTGACGGTGAACACGCTGGTCCAGACCGCGTGGGGGTTGCTGCTCGCCGCGCAGACCGGGCGCACCGACGTGGTGTTCGGCGCGACCGTCGCCGGACGGCCGCCGGAGCTGCCCGGTGTGGAGCGGATGCTCGGCCTGTTCATCAACACCTTGCCCGTGCGGGTGCGGTTCGACCCGG
>DASXYS010000227.1:0-30163 GCA_036502365.1 Amycolatopsis sp. | reverse complement strand
GGCAGGTTGCGGCGGCCGATGTCGGTGTCGATGACCGAGGTCTGCACGTCCAGGATCCGCTCGACCGGCACCTCGGCCAGACCGTCCACTGTGTCCAGTCCCAGCTTGGCGAGCAGGTCCGCGGCGATGGCGGTGCCGGTGTCCGCGGCGAAGATCCGGCTGGTACTGCCGCTGCTCAGGATCGCCCGGTGGAAGGTGCCGTCGGCGGCCGGGGCGGCGAGCAGCGAGCCGATGGAGAACGCGCCCGCGGACTCCCCGGCGACGGTGATGTTGCCCGGATCGCCGCCGAAGGCCTCGATGTTGTCCCGCACCCACCGCAGTGCCATCGCCTGGTCCTGCAGGCCGAGGTTGCTCGAACCGGCCCAGCCGGGACCGCCGAGATCGGCCAGGTGCAGGAAGCCCAGCGCGCCGACGCGGTAGTTCGCCGCGACCACCACGGTTCCGGTCAGCCGCGACAGGGCCGCGCCGTCGGTCGACGGGAGACCGGCCGAGCCGCTGTCGAACCCACCGCCGTAGATCCAGACCAGGACCGGGCGACGGCCGGCGAGTTCCGGGGTCCAGACGTTGAGGTAGAGGCAATCCTCGTCGTAGTCGCCCATCCCGGGGACGGCCGTGGCGGCAGTGTCCCCGGATCCCGCCATCAGGGCGGGCAGGCGCTGCGGCGGTGCCGCGCGGAACTCGGTGGCGTCGCGGACACCGGACCACGGCTGTGGCTGCTGCGGCGGGCGCAGCCGGAGCGGCCCGACCGGCGGTGCCGCGAACGGGATGCCGGCGAACACCGCGCCCCCGCCGGGCAGCGGACCGCCGCGCAGCCGGCCGTCGCGGGTGTCCACTGTGCCCTCTGTGTCCACTGTGTCCTCTGGAGCAGGGCTGGTCATCGTCGATCATCCTCCGGGTGTTCGGGAAGGTCGATTTCGAGCAGTGCGGAGCTGAGGGTCTTGCCGTGGGCGTCGAGGTTCAGCGTGCGGGTGACTCCGCCGTCCAGCGCGTCGTGCAGGACGAACTTCAGCGCGTACAGCTGGGGTAGCTCATACCGGTCGACCCGGCCGCGGACGATGTCGGCGAAGTGGCGCCGTACGCGCTCGGCAGTCAGGTGCTCGCACAGGAACGGGTAATCGCCGGGCCGGTAGGCGATGACGGACAGGTCGCTGATGTCACCCTTGTCACCGGCCCGGGCGTGGGCGAGGTCGTGCAGTTTCACCGTTCAGGACTCCAGCATCGTGATTTCGGCAGCGATTTCCTCGCGCGGCAGGAACGTGGACACGATGCCGATGATCTCGTGTGCGGTACGCCGGACGCCACCGCCCCCGGCCGGGCCGTTGAGCCACAACGAACTCACCTCGTGGCCGATCCGCCGGGCCCGGGCCAGGGTGTCGGTGCGGCCGGCGACCCGCGCCCGTACCTCGACGGGCTCGACCGCGCGCGCCGGGCCCGCGCCGCGGTGCACCGAGTCGATGCCGAGCAGTTCGAACCGGGTGCCGGTGGCCGGCAGCCCGGTCAGCCGCAGCCGCTCGGCCACGACGTCGAGCGCCAGCCGGGCGCGGGCCGAAGCGTTGGGCCCGGTGTAGGAGATCTCACCCTCGCCGACGAAGCCGTCGCGGTAGCCGACCGACACCTTCAAGGTGCGGGGCCGTTCCCGGCCGGTGATCCCGGACAGCGCCACCTCGTCGGGGCCGGTCTGCTCCAGCCGAGCGCCGGAGAAGTCCGCGACCACGTCCGGGGTCTGGTAGGCGGCCGGATCGTGCACCTCGTAGAGCAGCTGCTCGGTCACGGTGCGTACGGTAACCCGGCCCCCGGATCCCGGCAGCTTGGTGATCGTGCACGAACCGTCACCGGCCACCTCCGCGATCGGGAAGCCGAGCCGCGCCAGGTCGGGCACGTCGTTCAAGCCGGGATCGGCGAAGTAGCCCCCGGTGACCTGCCCCGCGCACTCCAGCAGGTGCCCGGCCGCGGTGCCCTTGCCCAGCCGGTGCCAGTCCACAGTAGACATTCCGGGAGTGGACCAGCCGAACTCGTGCACCAGCGGGGCGAGGAACAGCGACGGGTCCGCGACCCGGCCGGTGATCACGACGTCGGCGCCTTCCCGCAACGCGGCCACGATCGGCTCACAGCCCAGGTAAGCGTTCGCGGACACGACGGTGGCGCCGAGGGACGCGAGGGTGTCTTCGCGGTGCTGCAGGGGCAGATCCCGGCCCTCGACCAGTGCGAGCACATCGTCGCCGGTGACGGCGGCGACCTTCAGTCCGCGGATGCCCAGGTCTCGGGCGAGGCGGGCCACCGTGCGGGCGGCGGCCAGCGGATGGGCCGCGCCCATGTTGGTGATGATCGTGGTGCCGTGGCGCACGCAGGCGGGGAGCACGGCGGCCATCCGGTCGGCCAGCCACTCGTTGTACCCGGCGTCCGGATCGCGGAGCTTGGCCAGCTGCGCCAGCGCCACCGTCCGTTCCGCCAGGCATTCGAACACGAGGTAGTCCAGCCGGCCCCGCTCCGCCAGCTCGGCGGCGGGCTCGATGCGGTCGTCGGCGAACCCGGCGCCGGACCCGATCCTGACTGTCTCCATCGGATGCCTCCTCTGCTCCCGAGCATGCTCCGGAGATTGAGGCATGGGAAATATCAATCGGACATCGATCTATATCATCAGCACATGGACCTGACGTTGCGCCAGCTGGAGATCTTCACGCGGGTGGCGCGCTCGGGATCGTTCACCCGAGCGGCTCGTGAACTGCTGCTCAGCCAGCCGGTGCTCAGCCGCACGGTCCGTGACGTCGAACGCGTCCTGGACACGAGGCTGTTCGAGCGGACCACCCGCTCGGTCGAGCTGACCGCCGAGGGCCGGGAGTTCCTGGCCGTCGCCGAGGAAATCCTCGCCGGCTACCGCACCGGGATGAACCGGTTCGCCGCCTACCGCGCCGGGGACCGCGGCACCATCACCCTGTCCGCGCTGCCCTCGATTGCCGCGGTCCTGCTGCCCCCGGTGGTCTCCGCGTTCCTGGCCGGGCATCCCGCCGTGCGGTTCACCATCCTGGACGGCACCACCCAGGAGGCGCTCGACCACGTCCGCTCCGGGACCGCCGACCTCGCCTTCACCGAAACCGCCATCCCGGACCCCGGCCTGCTCACCCGGCCGCTGCGGGAGGAACCGATGCTCGCGGTCCTGCCCACCGGTCACCCGCTGGCCGCGCGATCCCGCCTGACCTGGGCCGACCTCGCCCAGGGAACGTTCATCGCCTTCACCGCGGACAGCAGCATCCGCCGGCTCACCGATCTCGCTTTCACCCAAGCGGAAGTCGTGCCGACCGCGGTTGTCGAGACCCGCACCGTCGCCACCGCGGCCGGCATGATCGCCGCCGGACTCGGCCTCAGCGCGATGCCCGAACTCGTGCTTCCGCTGGCTTCGTTCGCGCCGGTTGTCGCACGACCTCTGGATTCCCCGGCGGTCACCCGGAAACTGGCCGTCCATAGTAGACGGGTGCCACCGCTCTCACCTGCCGCGGCCCGCTTCCTCGATCATCTCGGCTGATCCGTCACGCCTGGTTCCGGTCGCCGAGTGCGGCGGCCAGGCGGCGCCATTGCGGCAGCGGAGGTTCCCCGGCGTCGGCGGCCAGGACCTGGACGGCGACGTGGTCGGCGCCGGCGGCCAGGTGCTCGTCGACGCGGCGGAGGACGGCGTCCTCGTCACCCCAGGCGATCACCGTGTCGACCAGCCGGTCGCTGATGGTGGTCACGTCGTCGGCGGTGAATCCCGCTTGTTGCATTTTGTTGGCGTAGGTGGCAAAACTCAGGTAATTGCCGAGGAACTGCCGGCCGAGGGTGCGGGCCTCTTCGGCGTCGTCGGTGAGGACGGCTGTCAGTTCCGGCAGCAGCAGGGGCTCGGTGCCGAGGGCCTCACGGGCTTCGTGGGTGGCTTCGGGCAGGACGAGGTAGGGATGCGCGCCGGCGGCCCGTTCGGCTGAGAGGCTCAGCATTTTCGGGCCGATCGCGGCGAGTACGCGGCGGTCGGCCGGCACGGGGATCGGCGCGGCGTCGAGGTCGTCGAGGAAGGCGCGCATCGCGGCCAGTGGCTTCCGGTACCGGCCCGGTTCGGCCGAGTCGACCACCGCGGCCTGGCTCACGCCGATGCCGAGCAGGAACCGGTCGGCGTAGGCCGCGCGCAGCTCGGCGTAGCCCGCGGCGATCTGGGCGGGATCGTGCATCCAGAGGTTGAGGACGCCGGTGGCGATCAGCGTGCGGCCGGTGGCCTTCAAGAGGTTTTCCACCGATTCGAGCACCGGCCCGCCTTGGTCGGGGATCCACAGGGCGGTGAAGCCGAGTTCGTCGAGTTCGGCGGCGGCGTCGGCTGCCCGGCCGGGATCGCCGTAGCGCAGTTGGGCACTCCACACGCCGACGCCGGTCGGCCGCATCGGCGTCATGAGGTCACTCCGCTGGTGCCGGAGGCGGAACGGATTCGCATGAGGGCTCCTCGAGTAGTATGTGGAGGCTGTCTCCGGTAACTATAGGCGGAGACTGTCTCCGTTTGCTACTTCGGGGTCGAGGAAGGTGCTGTGACGACTGGATCAGGTGGGCGCCGGCTGCGTGCCGACGCCGCTCGCAACCGGAGTTCGGTGATCGACGCCGCTCGCGACGCGTTCGCCCGGCACGGTGTCACCGCGTCGCTGGACGATGTCGCGCGCGCGGCCGGGGTCGGGCCCGGCACGCTGTACCGCCATTTCCCGACCCGGGACGAGCTGGTCCTGGCGGTGATGGACGACGGGCTGACCGAGTTGCACCGGCTCGGTCTCGAGCTGCTCGACGAGCCGGATCGGCTGGCGGCGGTCCACCGCTGGCTGGACGCCTACATCGAGCAGAGCGGCAAATACCAGGGCCTGGCCCGGACCTTGGCCAATCCGCCGGCGGCCGCCGACGAGCAGAGCATCTGCTGGCGGGCGATCGAGATGGGCATGAACCTGATCAGCGGCGCGGCCGAGTCCGGCGTGCTGCGCCCGGACACCGACGCGAACGACGTGCGGCACCTGGCCGCCGCCATCGCCTGGGTCGACGGGCAGCTGCCGCCCGACCCGGACCGCCGGGCCCGGCTGGTGCGGACGGTGCTCGACGGGGTCCGCCCCTGCTGACGTCGGCCCCGGCTATCCACGCCACGACACGGGAACTCCGCCGGAGAGCGGTGACGACGACTGGGGCCGCCGTCACCGCGTAGCGAATCGCTCGGTCCGGGTCAGCTCAGCGGGAAGTACTGGGCGGCGCTTCCGTTGCAGTCCCAGATCTCCAGCCGGGTGCCGTTGGCGGTGGCGCCCTGGGGGGAGTCCAGACAGCGGCCGGACTGCGGGTTGAGCAGGGAGCCGTTCGCCTGCTGCACCCAGTTCTGCCCGCCGACGCCGTTGCAGTCGTACAGCTCCACCTTGGCGCCCTGGGCGGTGCCGTTGCCCACGATGTCGAGGCACCGGCCCCGTGTGCTCAGCGAGCCGTTCGGCTGGTGGAACCAGTGCTGGTCCACCGCGTACGACTGGCAGTCCCACAGCTGGACGGGGGTTTCGTTCCCGCCGTTGTCGTCACCCGCGACGTCGACGCACTTGCCGCCGACGCCGACGATCGGGCCGCCGCCGGTCACGGAGAACTTCTCCGCCGCGGAGCCGTCACAGTCGGACAACTGCAGCCGGGTGCCGTTCACCGCCCCGCTGTCCGGTGAGTCGAGGCAGCGGCCGGACTGCGGGTTGCGCAGCGAGCCGTCGCCCTGCTGGATCCACTTCTGGCCGCCGACGCCGTTGCAGTCCCACAGCTCGAGTTTCGCGCCCTGGGCGGTGCCGTTGCCGACCACGTCCAGGCACCGGCCCAGCGTCGACAGCGAGCCGTTCGGGTTGTGTGACCAGGACTGGTCCGCGGCGTTGGCCTGGCAGTCCCACAGCTGGACCGGGCTCGAGTTCCCGCCGCTGTCGTCACCGTTGACGTCCATGCACTTGCCGTTGGGGCCGAGCACCCGGCCGCCGACGGGCGCGGTGCCGGTGGCGCCCGCATAGCCGACGGAGACCACGTTGGCCTGCACCGCGTTGTCCGCCGCGTCGGTGGGGTAGCCGGCCGTCATCACGCCTTCGAAGAACGAGCCGACGGAGGCGTTGCTGTTGTCGCCGCCGGTGCCGAGCACGATGGAGCCCTCCTGCTGCATCGGGGTGTACCCGCCTGAGGGCAGGGCGCCGTCGTACCAGGTGGTGAGGCTGCCCGACTGGGAGTTGCCGCCCTTGAGCGCGAAGGTGGTCTGGCCGTTGTTCTTCAGCATCGCCGTGACGTACGGCGTGGCGTTGCCGTGGTTCGCGGTGTTGGAGCCGTGGCCCTGGAACAGCCCGTTCTCCAGATCGCCCGCGACCCACGGGCCGATCCCCGTGCACGGCCCGAAGTAACACGTGGTGCCGAGGTTGACGGCGTCCATATGGCCGTTGCCGGTGTCGTTGATGGTCGCCTCGACGTTGCCGTAGTCGAAGCAGCAGCCGCCGTTGACGTGAGTGCCGCTGGCGACCATGTACATGCCCTCGGGCTGGCCGTTGCGGGCCACGCCGTCGCCGACGTAGTGCCGGTAACCGGTGCCGGGCGCGATGTAGATGCCGTAGACCTTGTGCCCGCCCGCGGTGACGGGCAGCGCCGTCGCGTTCGCGCCGACGTCCTGGCCGCCGGCCGTGCCCGGGCCCTCGATGGTCAGGTCGTTGTGCCGGGGGGACTGGTCGTAGATCACGGTGATGATGCAGCTTGTCCCGGCGCAGAAGGAATCCTGCGTGCCCGCGTTGGCGTAGCCGCCGGCGGTGAGCACGCCGACGTCGGTGGTCGCCTTGTCGGAGGCGCGCTGCACTTGGTACAGGCGCCCGTTGTAGGAGCTGTAGAGCGCCCGCGTGGTGCTGTGCGCGGCGACGCACGAGGTGCCGGCGGAGCCGTAGATGTCGCACGGGAGCGAGCCGGCGGCCCGCGCCGTGCCGGGCTGGCCGGTGAGCACGCCGAAGATCAGCGCCAGGGCGGCGGTGGCGGCGAGGATGATTCTTCGCCGGCGGGGGACTGGTCGGGAGAGCACGCTGGAGCCCCTTTCACGGATGGGGAATTCGGGTGGGTCAAGCCGCCGGCAGCAGCTGCCAGAGGTGATCGGGGGTGCCGTTGTCCTGGAACTGGACCACGGGTGCACTGTCCTGGGTGGACATCCCGGCGACGCCGAGCAGCAGCCCGCTGTGCGCGTTGCGGATCTTGAACTGCCCGCCGCCCGCGTCGATGAGGGTCCAGAGGTGGTCGGGGGTGCCGGTGTCGTGGTACTGCACGACGGCCGCACTGTCCTGAGTGGACATACCGTCGACGCCGAGCACGAGCCCGCTGTGACCGTTGCGGATCTTGTACTGCCCGCCCCCGGCCGGGACCAGCCGCCAGAGGTGGTCGGGGGTGCCGTTGTCCTGGAACTGGACCACCGGGGCACTGTCCTGGGTGGACATGCCCGAAACGCCCATCAGCAGCCCGCTGTTGACGTTCGACAGCTGGAAGACGGGCGCGCTGTCCACCTCGAACTCCTGCAGCCCCCAGCCGGTGCCGCCGCCGGCGTTCGGCGCGACGACCCGCAGCCGGCTGGTGGTCAGCGCGGGGAAGGTGATCTCGGTCGGGGCGTTCACCGCGGCCGGACCACGGGATTGGCCGGGCACCGTGGCCCAGCCGTTGCCGGTGTCGTACTGCAGGTCGTACGACGCCGGTGTGCGCACCCCGCCGCCGTCGTCGTAGAACCACAGCCGGACGTCGCCGGTCGAGACCCCGCGGTGGAAGTCGAGCTGGTAGCTGTCGGTGGCGTTGGGGGAGCCGTAACTGGTCCACCGGCTGTTCTGCGGCACCGCGGTGCGGTAGACGATGCCGTCGACGGCGTTCCACACGTTGTCGAACGACGAGGTGTAGGACGCGCTCGGCTGCGGCCCGTAGCCGAACCGCTGGCCGTTCGCGGCGATGTCCACTGTGGACGGCGTGGGCTGGGTCACGGCCGCGCCGACGGGCACCGTCAGCGGGTTCAGCCCGGGCTGCTGCGCGACCTGGGCGCCGTCCACGTAGACGTGCAGGCCCGCGCCCTGGCCGTACCGCGAGCCGGTGCGGTCCCACAGCACGGTGACGTTGTGCCCGTGGTAGGGCGTGTTCTCCAGGGCGAAGTAGTCCCAGCTCGCCGGGGCGAGCGGCTTGAGCGTGAGGGTGTTGCCGGACTGGCCGCGCAGCCCGATCAAGCCGGAGATGACGTTGTCGTTGTAGGTGGAGTGGTTGTAGTCCTCGCTGTGGGCGTGCCCGTCGTAGATCCACCGGTCCTGGTCGGGGTCGTGCGCCTCCGCGACGTAGGGCCGGCCGTCGCGGTACTGCGTGGCCGCGTAGGTGTGCAGCAGCGAGACATAGTCGGCGGCGGTGAACGTGGACTGCGGCGGGTAGTCCTGCAGCAGGTTCGCGGCGCCGGTCAGGGTCTGCGAGGTTTCGTACGGCCAGGACGGGCCGTCCCAGCGGCAGCAGTTCGCGGCCTCGTGCATGAACCACGGGCTGCGCCGCTCGGCGGTGGTGGGGCCGAACGGGGCGGCGAACCCGGCGGGATCCTTGAGCTGGGCGAAGGCTCCGGTGTCGGCGGCCGTGGGCAGGTCGAACATCCACGGCGCGAAGCCCATTTCCTCCCGCGTGCCCGTCAGGGCGTGGGACGGATTGTTGTCGCGGGGCATGCCGTAGAAGAACTGCCGCGACGGGTCCCACAACTGCGACTGCACGGCGGAACGCAGACCCGCGGCGCGGTTGGTGAAGTCGCTCGCGGTCGAGGAGTCTCCGGTGAGCGCGGCGATCTGCGCGATGGCCGTGGCGTCGCCGTACTGGTAGGCGTTGATGGTCGGCCGGAAGCCGACGCCACCGCGGTAGCCGTCCCCGGATTCGTAGGACGAGGGGGTGAACTCCGTCGCGTCCCACACCGGGACCTGCCAGTAGAGGCCGAGGCTCGCGTCGTAATGGTCGGCCCAGCCGTTGTACTGCTTGATCAGCGCCTGCTGCTCGGCGGCGGTGAAGCCGAGGTCGCCCGCGGCGAGGTACTGCTGCCAGACGGCGCTCGCGGCCCAGAAGCTGTACTCATGCGCCCAGTCGCCGGTGTCGGGGTTGACGTTGTCGTTGCGCGGCTTGGGAAATTGGCCGGGACCGGCGAGCCAGTAGTTGATGTCGTCCTGCACGTACTGCTGGTCACGCAGCCAGCGGCCCTCGGTGATCTGGTGCCCGGCCGCGGCGTCGATCCCGCCGTACGGGGCGCCGTAATCGGCGGGTTGGAGGAACTCGCTGGACATCCAGCCGTAGACCGGCCCGGTGTAGACGAGGTGCTCGCGGTAGGTCTGCCAGCGGTAGTAGTAGACGGACTGGATCTGCTGGTCGGGCACGTCGAGGAACGGGATGTTCGCCTCGTACCAGGCGGGGTCTTCGGCGTTGCCGAGCAGGGCGGCGTGGTTCAGGAAGGAGGTGCCGCCTGCGGCCGGAGTGCTCGGGGCGGCTGCGGCGCCGGACAAGGGGAGAAGGAGGGCTGACGCCAGCACCACTGTCGCGGCGGCGAAGCGGCTTCGCGTCCGTCGGGCGATGCGGGCAAACGGCGCGGCTGCGCGTTTCGGCGTTGGCAGGGTAAAGCGGCCGGGCGTGGTCGCAGCGGGATTCGGCCCCGGGCGGACGGGGCGGCCTGGTGCGGGTGCATTGGCGGCACGACGATCGTTGAACACGGCGTCCTCCCACCGCCGCGGGCCGGTGGGCGCGCGGAGGGCGGTTCTCGTAGCGGCTGGAGTCCTGCTGCCCCGGCGGCGGAGCAGCAGATTTACAACGTTGTAAATCTGCGGCGGAGCACCGCCCCGGACGATCGGTGGGGGTGCGCTTCGGGACAGTACGGTCGCCCTGAGTCAGTGTCAATGTACTCCAAGTGGCCTTCGGAATAGGCCAAGTGGCGCAGTCGCCGGGCGCGCGCTCGTCCGTCCACAGTGGCCAGGAGGCCCGCGGGACGGGCGCCGCAGCCTGCTGGCATCCTCGGTGGCGAGCGCGAGGAGGACGTGGTGGCGAATGTGCTGATTCCGGTGCCGGCCCGGGACTCGGATCCCTCGGAGGTCGCGGTCACCTGGCGGGTGCTCACGGGGGCCGGGCACACGGTGCGGTTCGCGACGCCCACGGGTGCGCCGGCTGCCTGCGACGAGCTGATGGTGACCGGCCGCGGACTCGACCCGTGGGGCCGGGCGCCGGGCCTGCGCCGGCTCGTCGTGCTCGGCCGGGTGCTGCGCGCGGACGGGGCGGCCCGGGCGGCGCACCGCGCGCTGCTCGCCGACCCCGCGTGGCGGAAACCGTTGGCGTGGCCGGAAATCACGCTGGACGGCACAGGCGCGGTCGACGGGCTGGTCCTGCCGGGCGGCCACCGGGCCCGGGGGATGCGCGAGTACCTGGAGAGCCCCGTGCTGCAGGGGCTGGTCGTCGACGCGTTCCGCCGCGGCCTGCCGGTCGCGGCGATCTGCCACGGGGTGCTGCTGGCCGCGCGCAGCGTCGACCCGGCGACCGGGCGCTCCGTGCTGCACGGCCGCCGGACGACGGCGCTGACCTGGCAGCTGGAGCGCACCGCGTGGCGGGTCGCGCGCCGCAGCCGGTTCTGGGACCCGGACTACTACCGCACCTACCGCGAGGAGGCGGGGCAGCCGGAGGGGTACATGTCCGTGCAGCAGGAGGTGACCCGGGCGCTCGCGGCCCCGGACGACTTCCTCGACGCCGCGGGCGAATCTGCCCGAAAGACCAGCGGCCGTTCCCGCGATCGCCCTGACGACGACGGCCCGGCCTTCGTGGTCGAGGACGGCAATTACGTCTCCGCGCGCTGGCCCGGCGACGTCCACACCTTCGCCGCGAAGTTCGCCACGCGGCTCGCCTAGCGACCCTGCGCCTCGGCGATCCTTCGGCCGGCCCTCGACGGTGAACGACGCGGGGGTCGTCGAGCGCGGCCCGGAGGACGGGTTGGAGGTAGCCGCGGTCGCCGGTGATCCTGGCGATGGCGCCCACCAGGTCGAGGATCTGGTCGACGGAGAGATCGTCGCGGACCTGACCGGCGCGCTGGGCCGCGGCGAGCACCCGGGCGCGGTTGTTTTCGAACAGCGGGTCGTCGCTGTCCGTGGGCTGGAGCAACTCGGCGGCGAACAGTGCCGCCATGCCGGCTTCTGCGCGTCGCGAGATTTCGGCCATCGGCACTTCGGCCGCGGGATCGGCGAACGCGGCCCGGGCGGCCGCGAGGATCTCCTGCGAGTGCCGGCCGGCTCGTCGGATCGGCTGGGCAAGTCTCTGAGCCGCGGCTGCTACGACCCGGCGCGAACCGGTCGCGGCGCGAATCCCGGCCGCTATGCTGCCCCGGTGACCGGCCAGCAGGTGATCGCCGAGCGTTATCGGCTGGAGGAGCGTCTCGGCGCCGGGGGGATGGGTGTCGTCTGGCGGGCGACGGACCTGGAGCTGCGGCGGACCGTCGCGCTCAAGCGGTCGCTGGACGGCGACACGGGCCAGATCCTCCGGGAGGCGCGGCTCGGCGCGTCGCTGCACCATCCGCACGTGGTGGCCGTGTTCGATTCCGTCGCCGACGGCGACGACCGCTGGCTGGTGATGGAGTACCTGCCGGCCCGCAGCCTGGAAGAGATCGTGCGCGCCGGCGGGGTGCTGCCGCCGGAGCGGGCCGCGGCCGTCGGGGCGCAGATCGCCTCGGCGCTGGCCGCGATGCACGCCCGCGACATGGTGCACCGCGACATCACCCCCGGCAACGTCCTGGTCGCCGAGGACGGCACGGCCAAGCTCGCGGACCTCGGCATCTCCCGCTGGGCCGAGGTCACGCTCACCGGCAGCGCCCAGGTCGGCGGCACGGCGGGCTACCTCGCACCGGAGGTCGCAAACGGGTACGAGGCCGGTTCCGCCGCCGACGTGTTCTCCCTCGGCGCGACGCTGTTCGCCGCCGTCGAAGGCGTTTCCCCTTGGGGCAGCGGGGAACGCGGGCCCTTCGCGCAGCTGCGGCGCGCGGCGGACGGCACGCTCGAGCCGGCCCGGAACGCCGGTTCGCTGGCCCCGGTGCTGGAGGCGTTGCTGAGCAGCCGGCCCGCGCAACGGCCGAGCGCCGCGGAGGCGGAGGCGTTGCTGGGCGGTGCGCCCGTGCCCGCGGGGAACGCGCCCGCCCGGCGGCGGGCGCTTTCGTGGCCAGGATCCCGGCGGAAGGTGCTGGCCGCCGGGGTGCTTGTCGCGGTGGTCCTGCTGGTCACCGGGTTCCTGGTGGTCACCCGGGACAGCCCGCCGCCCGCGAACGCCGCCGCGGACCTGGTCGGCGACCCGCGCACGGCCGACCCGTGCTCCCTGCTGACGGTGAATTCCCTGAGCCCGTACGGGAAAGTCTTCCTCGAGCCGAACCTCGGCACGTTCGCCCGCTGCGATCTGGACACCACCCTGCCCGCCGGTGGCGGCACGATCGTGACCAGCCTGGAGCTGACGGCGCCCGAGGAGTACCCGGCGGTGCCGCCGACGGCCGGACGGCTGGGCGAGATCCAGCGCCCCAACGCCGATTCCGGGAAGTGCCGGCGCTACTTCGTCCTGCCCGACCTGAACCTGGTCAGCGTCAGCTCGGTCCGCGCCGACGGGGCCGCCGCCCCGCAGCTGTGCGCGATGTCGGATGCGGTGGTCGGCGACGCCTACGCGAAGGTGGTCAGCGGCCCGATCGCCCGGCGCGCGCAGGCCTTCCCACCCGGCTCGCTCGCGCTGATCGACGCCTGCACCCTCGTCGACGACGCGACGCTGCACCAGACCGTCGGCCCGGACTACCCGGTCGACCGGTACTTCGGGAACTGGGCCTGCGCCTGGGGCCACGACTCGGAATCGGTGGACCTGTACTACGACCGGCAGTGGCCGCTGGCCACCGACCCGCCGGACAGCCAGACCCGGGCCACCGCCGGCGGCCGCCTCGCCTCCGTCGACCCGCACGAGTCCGACGGCAACACCTGTGACGTGACCGTCCGGTACCGCACCTACACGCCGGTGCTGCCTTCGCTCGAGGGCACGCCGGGCCGGCGTGACGAGGTGGTCCTGGTCGAGTTCACCGACGACGCCGACAAGGGGCACCTCGACGTCATCTGCGCCCGCGCCCAATCGCTGGCCACGGTGGTCGCCTCGCGGCTGCCGGCCGCCTGAACCCTCATCCGGCTGCAGCGGCGGCTTCGTCGATTTCGGCCATGTGCTCCTCGGCCCAGGCACGGACGGCGGCGAGCGGGGCGTCCAGTGACAGCCCGAGTTCGGTGAGGCGGTAGTGCACGCGTGGCGGGTTCGTGGCTTCGACGCGGCGGGTGAGCAGACCGTCGGCGGCCATGCTCTGCAGCGTCGAGGACAGCATTTTCTGGGATATACCGGGGATCCGGCGGCGCAACTCGGCGAAGCCGACCTCGCCCGGCTCGGCTTCGGCGAGCACCTTGACGGCCATGGAGAACCACTTCGTGCCGATCCGGTCGAGCAGGCGGCGGGTCGGGCAGGCCGGGTCGAACAGATCGCCCCGGCGGCCGGGGGAGGGGGTCACCTGCGGGTCACCACCTTTCGTCGAAGTGCCTTCTTGGCGGGCGCCCTGAGGTTACCTATGTTCATCAGGTAACCAAAGGTAACCACCAAGGAGGCGTCATGTCCACGATCACGCTGCACCGGATCCCGGCGAATGGGCTCGAGCTGAACGTGGCGATCGCCGGGCAGGGGCCGGCCGTCCTGCTGCTGCACGGGTTCCCGCACACCTGGCGGCTGTGGGCGCACGTCATCCCGCAGCTCGCCCGCGACCACCGGGTGATCGCCCCCGACCTGCGCGGGCTCGGCGCGACCGGCCGTCCCGAGCGGGGCTACGACGCGGGCACTCTCGCCGCGGACGCCGAGGCGCTGCTGGACGCGCTGGGAGAGCCGTCCGCCGCGGTCGCCGGGATCGACCTCGGGGCCGCGCCCGCGTTCCTGCTGGCGATGCGCCGTCCCGAGCGGGTGCGGCGGCTGGTGCTGATGGAGGCCGTGCTGGGCGCGCTGCCCGGCGCGGAGGGCTTCGCCGCGCCGTGGTGGTTCGGCTTCCACGCCGTGCCCGGGCTGGCGGAGACCGTCGTGGCCGGGCACGAGGCCGAGTACGTCGGCTGGTTCCTCGACATCGGCACCCGCGCCGACGGCGTTCCGCCCGAGATCCGGGCCGAGTTCCTCAAGGCCTACACCGGATCCGACGCCCTGCGCGGCGCGTTCGAGCACTACCGCGCGTTCCCGGAAACCGGGCGGCAGATCCTCGCGGCCACTGAGGGCGCGCGGCTGCGGGTGCCGACCTTGGCCGTCGGCGCGCACCCGGTGGGCGACACCCTCGAACGGCAGCTGCGGCCGATCACCGACGACCTCACCGGCCACGTCATCCCGGACTGCGGCCACCTCGTCCCGCTCGACCGGCCGGACGCCCTGCTCCCGCTGCTCGGCGATTTCTTCGCCGGGGCCGCGCGCCTCGGCCGATCGGCCAGGGATCCCGGCCGTATTGCCGATCCGGCGAACCGGGCGTAACCGGCAGGATTCCGGTATGCCCCTTTCTGAGAGGCCGCGCCGGCCGGTGACTACTCAGGACGGTCCACAGGGGAGCGAACAGGCCTGTTCACGGGCATTTCGGGCAGCCTCCCTGCCCCATCACCGTCGTTCCCCGTCCCGCGCGGAGCCCGATATTTCCGTTTGGTAGCTTCGTTTTTCGTCGAGGGGGAGATCGCTTCAATGCAGAACGTCATGCTCGCGCCGGCGCCGGTCGAGGTCAAGGCGCCCGGGCTGCACCGGGCGGGCTTCGCCGGGGTCGCGGTGCTGGTGCTCGCGACCTGGCTGCCGTTGCCCGCCGTGCTCGTGGTGGCGCTGGGCGTGATCGGGATGGCCGCGTTCGTCGGGTCCTGGCTGCTGCTCGGGCGCCGCGCCGCCGACGTTTCCGTGCGCAGGCTGTACACGATCACCGGCCTGGTCAGCCTGCCGCTGCTGGCGGCGCGCCCGCTGTTCAGCGGCGACGTCTACAGCTACCTGGCGCAGGGCGTGATCGCGGCCAAGGGGCTCGACCCGTACGCGCTCGGCCCGGCGGCCGCGCTGGGCGCCGCTTCACCGGTGACCTTGCAGGTCAGCCACTACTGGCAGGACACGCCGGCGCCGTACGGGCCGGCGTTTGTCGGGCTGTCGCGCGCGATCGCCCACCTGGCCGGCGAGAGTGTGGTCGGGACCGTGCTGCTGCACCGGCTCCTGGAGCTGATCGGTGTGGTGCTGCTCGCGTGGGCGCTGCCGCGCCTGGCCCGGCGGGCCGGGGTGCCGCCGTCCGTCGCGGTGTGGCTGGGGCTGCTGAACCCCCTGGTGCTGTGGCACGTCGTCGCCGGCGTGCACAACGACGGCCTGATGATCGGGCTGACCGTGGCCGGACTGGAACTGATCTACCTCGGGGCGGCCCGGGCCGGCGCCTCGCGGCCCGCGCTCATCGCGGCGGGCGTGGTGCTGGTCAGCGCCGGGGCGAACGTGAAGATCGTGGCCGTGGCGGCCCTGTGCTTCGTCGGGATCGACCTGGCCCGGCGCGCGCGCCCGGCCGGGAAGGTCGCGGTGCTGCTGGGGCTGCCCGTGGGATTCGCGCTGGTCACGGTGATCATCACGCTCGGCAGCGGGCTGGGCTTCGGCTGGGTCCGGGCGCTGGCCGGGGTTTCCTCCGGCGCGGTGCACAGCTGGCTGGCGCCGACCAACGAGCTGGGCTTCCTGGTCGGCGGGCTCGGGAGGCTGGCCGGGCTGGACCTCACCGACGGTGCGATCAAGGTGTTCTCGGCGGTCGGCGCGGTGGCCGGCCTGGTCGTCGGCGCGCGGCTGTTGTGGCTGACCTACCAGGAAAAGCTGCACCCGCTGCTCGGCACCGGCCTGGCCTTCGCGGCGATGCTCGTGCTGGGCCCGGTCGTGCAGCCGTGGTACCTGCTGTGGATGGTCGCGCTGCTCGCGGTGAGCCTGACGACGGAACGCGCCCGCTGGATCCTCGCCGGGGTCAGCGCGGTGCTCGCGCTGGTGCTGCCACCGGCGGGCGGGGGTGCCGTCGCACTGGTCGTGGGCTACCTGATGGCCGCCGCGGTGGTCGGCGCGACGTTGTACCTGCGGCGGGCGAACCGGCTCCAGCCGGTCTAGACCGCCGGGGCCAGCCAGGTCCGGGCGATCTCCCGGAAGTCGCCGGCCAGCGGGTTGTGGTCGGTGAACCGGGTGGCGACGACGACCCGGCAGGGTTCGATGCCTTCCAACGGGATCGTGGCCAGGTCTTCGCGCAGGGTGGGGCGCCGGTCGCCCGCGGGCAGGATCGCGACGCCGTGCCCTTCGGCGATGAGCTCGAGCTTGTCTTCGAAGCTGTCGTCGGCGGCGGGCTGTGCCCCGGCGCTCCAGATCGAGGCGGAGCTGGTGCAGGCGACCAGCTCGGTGTCGCCGAGGTCGTCGAGTGCCACCGATTCCTTGCCCGCGAAGGGATGTGACGCCGGCACGCCAGCACCCGGGTCTCGTCGTAGACCGTCTCCACGCGGAAACGGTCGTCCGGGAACGGCAGCGGCAACCGGGCGACCAGCGCGTCCACCCGGCGCTCCGGCAGCGCGGAGGTGTCCTGCCAGCTCAGGTGCCGGGTGGTGATCTCGGCGTCCGGATGCCGGCGGCGCAGCTCCCGCACGGCCGGGGTGACGACCAGGTCCCCGACGTACCCCACGGTGAGCGCGCCGGGAGAAGCCGCGGCGCGTGTGGCGAGCGCCGCCTCGTGGGCGGTGTCCAGCAGATCGTGGGCCCGCGGCAGGAAAACCCGGCCCGCGTCGGTGAGCCGGCTGCCCTGCGGGGTGCGGTCGAACAGCCGCGTGCCCAGCTGGTGCTCCAGCCGCTGGATCTGCCGGCTCAGCGCCGGCTGCGCGAGGTGCAGCGCGGCCGCGGCCCGGCCGAAGTTCAGCTGCTCGGCCACGACCGTGAAGTACCGCACCAGGCGCAGGTCGAGGTCCGGGGTTTCGGGCACGGACCCAGTTTACGCGCCATGCTGCAACCGCATGACGACGTGCGAAAGCGGTCTTGGACAGCCGTCGCGCCGCGTTCTTGACTTGATGGCATGAGTGAAGACCGAAGTTCGACGAGTGGCCGGTACACCGGGAAGAGCGTGGTGATCACGGGTGGCAGCAGCGGCATCGGCCTCGAGACGGCGAAGCTGTTCGCCGACGGCGGGGCGCGCGTGCTGATCACCGGGCGCACCCGGGCCACCCTCGAGTCCGCCCGCGAACAGCTCGGCGGCAATGCGGTGGCTGTCCTCGGCGATGCCGCGTCGCTGACCGACACGGATGCGTTGGCGGACCGCGTCAAGGCCGAGTTCGGCACGTTCGACGCGCTGTTCGTCAATGCCGGTGTGACCGGCTTCGTGCCGTTCGAGTCGATGACGGAAGACCGGTACGACCACCTGCTCGCGGTGAATGCCAAGGGGCCGTACTTCACCGTGCAGAAGCTCGCGCCGTTGCTGAACGCGGGCGGCGGCGTGGTGCTGACCACCTCGGTCGTGAACGTCAAAGGCATTCCGATGGTGAGCGCGTACGCGGCCAGCAAGGCGGCGCTGCGCTCGATGACCCGCAGCCTCGCCCGCGAACTGCTGCCGCGGCAGCTCCGGGTCAACGCGCTGAGCCCGGGACCGATCGACACCGGCATCCTCGCGCGATCGATGCCCGCGGAGGCCGTGGAGCCGATGCAGGCGCAGATGAAGGAGGCCAACCCGATGCTGCGTTTCGGTGATCCGGCCGAAGTCGCCCGGGCGGTCGCGTTCCTCGCGTTCGACGCCACTTATACGACGGGCGCGGAACTTCCGGTGGACGGCGGCGCTTCTCAGCTCTGAAATCCCCGGAAAAGGTGACGGCCGGCGCAGTCACGCGCCGGCCGTCACCTTCAGGTCAGGTCAGGCCGGGTCGGCGAGGATGCCGTTCACGAAGCTGCCCGGGTGGGTGGCGGAGTCCTGGCGCAGGACCGTCAGCGACGAGGGCCAGGAGACGGTCAGCGGCTGGGTCTGGCCGGGCGGGATGGTCACCAGCCGGGAGGGCGTCCAGCCGGTGGAGCCGAGGCTGCCGGCAGAGCCCGGCGTCTGGGTCAGCACCGTGACGGTCGCGGTCGCCGACCGGCCCGGTTCGACCACGTTCATCGGCACCCCGTTGTCGATGCGAGGCAGGTGGTAGGTGGTGCCGTTCGGGTCGTCCGGGCCGACCAGGTCGACGCCGGGGACGCCGTGCAGCGCGCACGAATGGGAGGAGGTGTTCGTGTACTTCAGCGGCACGTCGAACTGGCCCGCCGCGCCCTCGTGCTGCGTCGGCGAGCCGAGCGACGCCGAGAGGTCGGCGGTGGTGCAGCGCGGAGTGCTGTCGGCAGCGGACTTCGGTGCGGTGCCGGATTTCGCTGCTGTGTCAGCGCTTTTCTTCTGGACGTCCGAGATGCCTCCGCCGCCCGCACCGCCCACGGCGCCGGTCCCCACCGCCGTGCTCGCCGAGCTGGCCGCCGGGGCGGCGCCCGGCTGGCTCGCGCCCGAACCGCAGGCCGCGAGCGCGAACGCCCCCGCCACCGCCGCGGCACCGATCGAAACTCGCTTCACTCCGACGTTGACCATGATTTCTCCTCCTCGAGGTGTGCACCGTGGACTGTGCAATGCAGACACGGCGCAGCGGACTGTTCAGTTCAGCGTGTGGGTGGTGTGGTTCAGCTGCCGCTGATGGCGGTGACCTGAACGCCGGTCCCCTTCAGCGGTGCACCGGCGGGCCATTCCGCGCTGACCGGCTGGCCGGAAGGCAGCTGGAACGACACCGCGGTGGGCGTGACCGCGTTCGGCTGCGCGTCCGCCTGCTGCACGATCCGGGACTCGGCCGGGTGCCCGGCCCGCAGGTTCACCGGCCCGCCGGTGGCGCCGTCCGGCGTCGCGGTGACGTCCGGGATCCGCTGCCCGCCGGCGGTGAAGGCGAGCGCGGCCGGCGTGCCTTCCAGCTTGCAGTTCGTGGTCGGCGCGGCGGCGGTGTAGGTGAGTACGTAGGCCTCGTGGCCGGCGGCGTGAGTCGGGTCCGCCGTGACGCCGACGTGCACATCGGCCGTGCCACAGGGGGTGTCCGACGGGTTGGCGCCGGCGGGCCCGGCGGCCAGCAGGAGCCCGCCCGCCACCACGCCGCCGGCTGCCACGGTCGCGGCCACTCGCTTCGTCAGGTTGCCCATCGGATCATCTCCTCGGTTTGTTGATCGACTCACCAGAAGAGATGCCCACGGGGGCACCGGCGATGCGTCACCGTGAGATCACCCGCAACCGGGCAACCCGGGGACTCCCCGGACGTCCACCCGAGCGAGCCACACCGGCCGGATTTCGCTTGTGCACCACCGAGTCCGGCCCGCTGACCAGCGTGGACAGGCTCAGTGGACGGGCTCAGCGGACCGGGTCGCGGTAGTCCTTCGGCGGGGCTCCGAGCAGCCGGGTGAACATGGTGGAGAACGCGGCCGGGCTCTCGTAGCCGAGCGTCGCCGCGACCTCGGCGACGGGCCGGTCCGCGGCCAGCAGCGGAAGCGCGTGCAGCACACAGGCCCGCCGGCGCCATTGGAGGAAGCTCAAGCCGGTTTCCGCGCGGAACAGCCGGTTGAGCGTCCGCTCGCTCAGGTGCAGCCGGGCCGCCCAGCGGGCGGGCGGGTCGTGCACGTCCGGCGAACGCGCGAAGGACTCGCAGAGCGCACGCAGCCGTTCGTCGCGGGGGAGCGGCAGCTCCAGCGGCAGCGGCAGGCACCGCGAGATTTCGTGCAGCAGCAAGGTGTTCAGCGCCGCGTCGCGGCCGCGGGCCGGGTACTCGGGCTCGATGCCGACGGCCGCCAGCAGCAGTTCCCGCAGCAGCGGGGTCACCTCCACCGCCCGGCAGCGCCGCGGGAACCACGGCACGGCGGACGGTTCGAGGTAGAGGCTGCAGGTGCTGACGTTTTTCATCGTGACGGCGTGCTCGGTGCCCGGCGGGATGAGCACCGCCCGCCGGATCGGCACGGTCCAGGTCCCGTCCGCGGTCTCGACCCGCATGGACCCGGTGGCGCCGTAGAGGAACTGGGCGCGGCGGTGCCGGTGCCGGGGCAGCCGGTGCTCGGGCGGGTAGTCGGTGCTGATCGCCAGTACCGCGCGGTCGAGGCTGTCGACCTCGTCGAGCGGGACATTGCGCACGTGTCCGAGCCTAACCGAGGCTTGTCCGATCCGCGAAAGAACTTGGCGTACTTTCGAATGCGCGCCGGACGCCGGTCTTCTAGGTTCGAGCGGTGCTCACCTCGCTGCTGATCCTGTTCGCCTTCGGCTGCCTCAGCGGCGTCACCACTGTCCTTTTCGGATTCGGCGGCGGTTTCGTGACGGTGCCGGTGATCGCGGCGGTCGCCGGCGGCGGGGACGCGCTGCACGTCGCGGTCGCCACCTCGGCCGTGGTGATGCTCGTCAACTCGGCCGGGGCGACGGTCGCCGGGCTGCGGGCCGGGCGGGTGCGGCGGGAGTACCTGTGGCCGCTGGCCGTCTTCGTCGGGCTCGGCGCGGTCCTGGGCGCGTTCGCCGCGACCTGGGCGCCGGACGGCCTGCTGCGCCTGCTGTTCGCCGCGTACCTGATGGTGACGATCCTGGACAGCCTGCTGCGCAAGGGTTTCCTCCGCCCGCCCGAGGACCGCACGCCGCTGGGACCGGTGACGGCGACGGCGGGCGGGCTCGGCATCGGCGCGGTGGCGAGCCTCCTCGGCGTCGGCGGTAGCGTGCTGACGGTGCCGCTCCTGCGTCGTAAGGGCCTCTCGATGACCGACGCGGTGGCGCTGGCCAACCCGCTCAGCCTGCCGGTCGCACTGGTCGCGACCGTGGTCTACGCCTTCACCGGCCCCGGACCGGCCGGCTACGTCGATCCCCTCGCCGCCGCGGCCCTGCTGGCCGGCTCACTGCCCACGATCGCGATCGTCCGGCGGTTCGCCGGGCGCCTGCCGGACCGGGTCCACGCGGTGGCGTACGTCGGCCTCCTGCTGGCCGCGCTGGTGGCGGTGCTCTGACGTCCCGTGACCCGGCCGGTCAGCTCGCCGGTTCTTCAAGCAGGACAAGCGGAATCTCCCGCGTGGTCTTGGTCTGGTACTCCGCGTAGTTCTTGTGGTCGGCCACGACCAGCGGCCACAGCCGCGCCCGTTCCTCCGCGGTGGCCACCCTGGCGTGCATCGGCCGGGCGGGCTCGCCCCGGTAGCTCACCTCCACCTGGGGGTTGTCGCGGAGGTTGAGGAACCAGGCCGGGTGGATGTCGTCTCCGCCGCGGGAAGCCACGACGACCAGCGTCGTGCCCTCCTGGATCGGCGAGGTGAGCATCACCGTGCGCGGCCGGCCGGACTTGCGGCCGATGGTGGTGAGCTTCAGCACGGGCATGTCCGAGACGTGCCACCCGGCCTTGCCTCCGCTGATCTTGAGGATTCCGCGGTGGATGGCGTTCATGGTCTTCACGGTGAAGTCGGTGGGCATGCCTGCTCGGTCCTTTCGAAGCTGGGTTGACGGTCGTGTTCAGCGGGCCGGGAGACCGAAGAAATCGTTGATCGCCCCGGCGGTGTCGAAGGTGTGGTCGGTCCGGCCGAGGAGGAAACGGGGGCGGGCGGTCTTGGGGCCGGGGATGGTGTGCCCGCCTTCGCGGACGGTGTGGAGGGTCACCGGCTGGTGGCCCGGCTGACGGTACTCGGTGCGGTCCACTTGCGACGGCAGGCCCGCGGGTGTGACGGCGGGCGCGGTGGTGATGCCGTTGCGCCGTGCGTAATAGGTGGCGGTGTCCGGTGCGGACAGTCCGGGCCCCCGGGGCCGTGCACGAGCAGGACGGGCAGCGGTTGCTGCTGCGGCGCGTCCGGGGCGAAGTTCTCCGGGACGGACTGGGTCGCGGAGAGGATGGCGGCGCTGGGGACTTCGTGGATCAGGCGGATGACCATCTGGCCACCGTTGGAGAAGCCGACCGCGTGGACCTGCGCGCTGTCGATTCTGACGTCGTTCCAATGCTTCTTGTGGCCGTCGAGGTAGGCGACGACGGCCCCGGACTGCGCCCCGATGCGGTCGAACGTGTTCCCGGTGAACGAGCGGATTCCGGTCGCCGACCGAGACGGACTCGGGGACAACGTGAGTTCGGACGTCCTACTCATGGTCCCACTGTAGCGCTAATCGGATCATCTATCCGAATGGACACCTGATCCGGTTGGCCTCACCAGGTCAGAGGCAGGGACTTCAGGCCGTAGACCGGGGAGAGGACCCGGAAGCCGACCTCTTCGAGCGGTACAGCCAGCCGCAGTGCGGGAAAGCGGCGGAGCAGGGCCGGGAGGGCGACTCGCAGTTCGATCCGGGCGAGCTGCTGGCCGAGGCACTGGTGGGGACCGAAGCCGAAAGCCAAGTGGGCGACGGGCTTCCGGCGGACGTTCAGGGTTTTCTCGTCGCCGATCAGCTCGCGGTCCTGGTTGGCGGCCAGCACCGAGAGCAGCAGTCGTTCGCCGGCCTTGATCGGCCGGCCGTTGAGGTCGAAGTCTTCGACGGCCCGGCGGTTGAGCTGGGCGACGATGGACAGGTAGCGCAGGAGTTCTTCGACGGCGGTGTTGGTGACGGTGGTGTCGTCGCGGACGGCGGCGAGCTGGTCGGGGTTCTGCAGCAGGGCCAGCGTGCTGAGGCCGATCATGTTCGAGGTGGTCTCGTGCCCGGCGACCAGGAGCAGGTTGCCGAAGCCGACCAATTCCTCGTCGGTGAGCTCGTCGCCTTGCTCACGGATCACCGAACCGAGCAGGCTTTCGCCGGGTTCGGCGCGCAATGCGGCGATCAGGTCCGCCATGTACTTGTGCATCGCGGCGTAGTTTTCGAATTGTTCCTGTGCGGTTTTGGTGAGGTCGAGCAGGACCGCGCTCTGGTGCTGGAACTGGGCGCGGTCGGCGTAGGGAACGCCGAGCAGCTCGCAGATCACGAGCGACGGGATCGGCAGGGCGAACTCCTGGACCAGGTCGACCACGGGGCCGGCCTGGGCGATTTCGCCGAGGCGGTCGTCGACGATCCGCTCGATCCACGGCCGCAGCTGCTGGAGGCGGCGGACGGTGAACGCGCTGGTGAGCATCCGGCGCAGCCTTGCGTGCTCGGGCCCGTTGTAGTTGAGCAGGAATCCCGGCTGGTTGAACAGGGTGCGCGGCGCGTCGGGATCCGGGGTGCCCCCGGGGCCGGTTTCGGTGTGCTCGTGCCCGAACGCGGCTCGGACGTCGGCATAACGGGTGACCGCCCGGGCTTCGAAGGGACCGAACATCGGATCCTCGCCGGAGAGGCGGGGCAGGTCCTCTCGTTCGCGCAGCGCGTCCAGCTCTGGCGCGGGTTCGAATGGGCCGGACCGCCGGCCGGTCGGCAGTATCGATGCATTGTCCGGTCGGGTCATGATCGGCTCCTCGGCGTGGTGGCGGACAAAACCGCGGAAGGTTCCCCCATAGCTTTTTCCCTGGAAGAAGATGATTGAGGAGATCAATGAATATGTCAAGGAAGTACGTTGTCCGGCCGGGCTCGCGGGTGGCCCCGGAGCCGACGGCGCGGGCAGGTGGCGCCGGGTGGAAACGGATCAGGTATCCGAATGGTTCGCCTATCCGGTTCGCCTGGTAGGCTGAGGTCATGAAGGATGTGCCCGCCGGTCCGCAACCCGTGCTCCGCAAGGACGCCGCGCGCAATCGGCGCTACATCGTGGACGCGGCGCGGGCGCTGGCCCGGAAGGGGAAACCGATCCAGCTCAACGCGGTCGCCCGGGCGGCCGACGTCGGTGTCGGCACCGTCTACCGCCACTTCCCGACCCCGGAGGCCCTGGTCGAAGCCGTGGCCGCGGACCAGTTCACGTCCTTGCTGCGGCAGGCGGAAGAGGCCGCCGAGTCACCCGACGCCGGGCAGGCGTTGCGGGGTTTCCTGAAGGCGGCGGTCACCGCTTATCTGCAGGACGACACGTTCGCTTCCGCGGTCATCGACCCTGATCCGGCCACGCCCGACATCCAGCACCTGCGTGACCGGCTGCAGGACGGGCTCCGCGGGCTGCTGGCCCGGGCCGCCGCCGATGGCGGGCTCCGCTCCGATCTCACGGCGGCCGATGTGATGGCCCTGTTGTGCGGAATCGGTTTCGCCGTCCGGCATTCTCCCGGCCGCGCCGATCCCGGTCTCGCCGATCGTTATCTCGGTGCGCTGCTCGACGGCGCGCTCGGCAAGGATTCGCGGTGAACTCCTTGGGGCTGCTCGGAAATCGCCTGGCGAGAACGCGTTTACTACTGGCCTGAAGGCCACTGTCGAGCGGCGCGGGTGATCGTTAGCGTGGATTTCGTCCAGCACGGCGCGGGAAAAAACCCGGCGCAGGGAAGGAAATCGCGATGACCGATCCAGCCCGCCCGAAGGTGGCGATGCTGCTCTACCCCGGGCTCACGCCGCTCGATCTGATCGCGCCGCACGCCGCGTTCGCCGGCACCATGGAGACCCATCTGGTGTGGAAGACGGCCGATCCGGTGCCGTCCGACTCCGGCGTTGTCCTGCACCCGACGACCACTTTCGCGGACTGCCCGGCGGATCTCGACGTCCTGTTCGTGCCCGGCGGTCTCGGCCAGGCGCCGGTCGCCGCGGACGAGGAGGTCCTCGAATTCCTCGCCGACCGCGGCGCGCGAGCCCGGTGCGTCACCTCGGTCTGCGGCGGTTCGCTGATCCTGGGCGCGGCCGGGCTGCTGCGCGGCTACCGGGCGACCACCCACTGGAGCGGGATCGAAGCACTCGCGCTGTTCGGCGCGGACTACGCCGAGGGCCGGGTGGTGACCGACCGCAACCGGATCACCGGCGGCGGCGTCACGGCCGGCCTCGACTTCGGCCTCGTCGTGCTCGCGCGGCTGCTGGGGGAGGACGTCGCCAAGGTGACCCAGCTGATGCTCGAATATGCCCCGGCGCCGCCGTTCGACGCCGGCACACCGGAGACCGCCGGGCCGGAGATCACCGCGCTGGCCCGGGGCGCCAATCTGCGGGTGAACGAGGAAATGACCGCGGTCGCCGAGCGGCTGGCGGCGAAGGGCTGGGGCCGGGCCGCCTGAGCGCACCACCCCGAAGACCGGTCAACCGGACTGGCCGGGGAACTCATCCGGTGGCAGCTCGTGGATCACCACGTCCGGCTCGGTGACGGGAATACCGTCCTGCGGCTCGGAATGCTTGCGGAACAGGGTCACCAGCGCGACGATCGCGACCAGCCCGGCCCCGATCAGCAGCTCCATGCCCACGCCGATGCTCGTCTCGATCCGGGGAGAGGGGGAGCCTCCCGGGGGCTGCCCGGTGAACAAGGCGATCTCGCTGTAGACGTGGGCGACCATGAACACCACGGCGGCGGCGACCATGCCGCCCGCGAGCACCGCGGCCCGTTCGGTCACCCGGCGGCGGAGCATCGGTGCCGCCGCCGCCACGATCGCCGCCGCCCCGACCGCGACCAACGGCCACCCGAAATACCGCGGGGTCGGGAACGACGTGTCCCCGAGCGAGATCGACCATGCCGAGACGTGGATGAGGTCCTTGGCATCACCGTCCGCCACCGGGTTGATGGTGCACAGGTCGAAGAACGCGCCGCCGATCAGCAGCGCTCCGGCGATCAGCACCAGCACCGCGCCGGGATGGGGCCACCGGCGAGCGGGCGTCGCCGGGGCCGCGGGCACCTCGGCAGATCCGGGTTCAGACATGGGGGGATCATCGCACCTGCCTCCGGCCCGCTCCGGCCGCGGCCGTTCCGGCGGAACCCGGACGCCGGGGACCACCCGGCCGGGTCGTCCGGCGGCGGGATCGGTGCGGCCAGGCGACAATGACGCGCGTGACCGCAGAACAGGACCCGCCCGACCGCGCCCGCCCGGCCGGCTGGACGCACCGGCATCGCGACGTCTCGGGCGGCTGGCTGCGCCCCACCGTGTTCGGGGCGGTGGACGGCCTGGTCACCAACGCGGCGCTGATCGCGGGCGTCGGCGGCGGAGGCGTCGCCCCGCACACGATCGTGCTGACCGGACTGGCCGGGCTGGTCGCCGGCGCGTTCTCCATGGGGGCCGGCGAGTACGTGTCGGTCACCAACCAGAACGAGCTGGTGCACGCCGAAGTCGCCCTCGAGGCCGACATGCACGCCCGCTACCCGCAGCAGGAGCACGACGAACTGGTCGAGCGGTTCGCCTCCTACGGCGCCGATCCCGAGACCGCCCGGCGGATGGCCGAGGCCGTCTCCCGCGACCCCGACCAGGCGCTGCGGCTGCACACCCGTGAGGAACTGGGCGTCGACCCGCAGGACCTGCCCTCCGCGCTGCTCGCCGGCGGGGCGTCGTTCGCCGCGTTTTCCCTCGGCGCGCTCCTGCCGCTGCTGCCGTACCTGTTGGGTGCCAGCACTTTGGTGGTGTCGCTGGTGCTGACCGGGCTCGCGCTGCTGGCCGGCGGCGGGTTCGTCGGCCAGCTCACCGGGCGGCCGCTGCTGCACTCCGGCCTGCGCCAGCTCGTCCTCGGCGCACTCGCGGTCGCGGTGACGTACGGAATCGGTCAGCTGATCGGCGCACCGGTCGGCTGACCGTTCGCTCGGCTGTAGGTGATCCCGGGGAAATCGGCGCGGGCCTGGGTGAACTGCGCGTCCCGGTCAGCGGGCCGGCCGAACGCCGTGGTGGCCATCGACTTGAGGTTCACCCCGGCCGCGCCGCTCATGAAGTGCACGAACTCGCCCCAGTTCAGGTCGCGGGTGAAGTCCGTGCCGTTGTTCGGGAAGTACTGGCCCAGCAGGCCGAAGAACCGGACCGTCACCTGGGCATGGCCGTGGTCGCCCCACAGCCCGAACGCGGGGGAGCCGTGCTTGCCCGCGGCGATGGACTCCACGATGTGCCCGGTCTCGTGGGTGGCGACCTCGTACTGCGGGGTCGTCCAGTTGCTCCCGCCGACGTCGCTGACGTTGCGGAAGTCGTGGGAGGCGTCGTAGATCGTCGACGGGTGCCCGCCGGAGTACTTGCCCTCGTGGTGGATCGGGTACAGCCGGTCGGCGGTCATCTTGTTGCCGGAGTTGCCGTACGTGCGCTGGGCGTACTGCCAGAGCCCGGTCAGGTACGGCATCAGCCAGTCCTGGGCGCTCTTGTCGACGTCGTTGCCGAAGTACAGCGCGACGGTGTCGTTGAACGCGACGCGCTGCAGGAGCTGGTTGTGCTCGAACCAGTGCTCCTGCCAGGTGGCCGGCGGGTCGGCCAGTGCCGCCGGACGGGCCTGGGCGGTGGACGGGATCGCGGCGGCCAGCGCCAGGGCGCACACCAGCATCAGGACTCTGCGCATGATCGCCTCGGGCTTTCCCCGGGTGACAGGGCCTCGGGGACAGGGCATTGGTCCGAACCATCAAGGAGGATATGGGGTTATTTTCCGACTGTCACTGACACAACGGGACAGATCACCCACCGCCGGGCGCGGTCTGGCGGCACCAGGTACTATGTGTCGCATGGTAGCTGGCGCGAGCAGGAAGCCGATGACCGAGCTGCGGCGCGGCACCATCGCGTTCTGCGTGCTCGCGCTGCTCGACGAGCGGGAGCGCTACGCGGTGGAGCTGGTCGGCGCCCTGACCGACAGCCAGGCGCTGGCGGCCGGGGCGGGGACGATCTACCCGCTGCTGTCCCGGCTGCGTGAGGACGAGCTGGTCGTCACGACCTGGAAGGAGTCCCCGGCGGGGCCGCCGCGGCGGTACTACCGGCTGACCCCGGCCGGGCGCCGATCGCTGGAGGCCTTCCGCGGCGAGTGGGCGCAGTTCCGCGACGCGGTCGACCTGTTGCTGACGAAGGGAGCGTCATGAATGCCGAACCGACCACTACGAGCGTGGTGAGGAGTGAGCCGTTGCCCGCCACCGATGTGCTGATCGCCGAGTACCTGGACCGGCTGCGCCGCGCGGCCGCCGGGCTTCCGCCCGCCGCACGCGCCGAGCTGCTCGACGACATCGCCGCGCACCTGGCCGAGACGGCCGGGCCGGGCGCCGACGAGGCCCGGACCCGCCAGGTCCTGGACGAGCTGGGCACACCCGAGGAGATCGCCGTCGCCGCGGCCGCCGAAACCGGTGTCCCGGCCGGCGCGCCGGCTCGCGCGGGTGGGGAGCTGGCCTACGACGTCGGCACGGTGCTGGTGCTGCTGCTCGCCGGGTTCGTGGTGCCCGTGCTGGGCTGGATCGCCGGCGTGGTGATGCTGTGGAACGGGCCGCGCTGGAGCACCCGCGAAAAGTGGGCGGGCACGCTGCTCTGGCCCGCCGCGATCCTGGTGGCCGGGGCGCTGCTGCTGCTCGGTCACGGACTGGCGGGCGGCGTGGGCCCGATGGTGATCCTGCTCGGCGGGCTTGTCGTACTGGCCGGCCTGGTCACAGCGTTTACGATCCTGCTGCGGGCTGCCGCCCGGCGGCGGCCCTGACCGGCTGGCCCGGCTTTCGGGCCGTGGCCCGGGGCCCAGGCTGGGTTTTGGGCTGCTGGGTTTCGGGCTGCTTTGCGGCGCTCGCGCCCGCAGGTGCCCAGACCATGGCCGGGTTTCGGCCAGAGCTGTGACGCTGAGGTCCATCGGCGCCGAGACCCCGGCCGCCTCCCGGGCTGCCCGTGGCTCCCGGATTGACCTGCACCGCATCGCCAGACCGTCGAACACGGTCCGGCGCGAGAGAGGATTTCTCATGGCTCAACCGGAAAACCCGACCCCGGCCGTTCCCGGGCGGCGCAAGCTCACCCGCTCCCGCGACCATTACGTCTTCGGCGGGGTGTGCGGCGGGCTGGCCGAATTCTACGGCTGGACCCCGTACCGGGTGCGGCTGCTGTTCGTGATCTCGTGCATCATCCCCGGTCCGCAGTTCCTGCTCTACCTGCTGCTGTGGTTCATCATCCCGAACGCTCCCAAGTCCCGCTGAATACCCGGGATCGAAAGGGGATCCGCCCGCTGATGGTGCGCGTGTCGCCGGCGCACACGCCGGTCGCTCGGACGGCCGAAGACCGGTCTCGAACACGCGAAACCCGTCGGGTGGACCGCGCTTGACAGTCGGGGAGACCTGTGGTTACGCTGGTGTAACCACAATCGAATACTTAATCGAATACCTAATCGAATACTTAATCGAATACCTAATCGAATACCTAATCGAATACACAGTTACTAGAGACCTCAGAGAACAGTAACCCCATTTCATCACCGGGGATTGCTGTTCTCTTTTTTTGTGTCCGTATTTCCACAGTGTTTTCCACGGTGAGGTGGTCGAAAGTGAGCGGTGCGCGGAGGCGGCAGAGTTATCTGCTGCTGTGCACGTCCGGCGAGGTCATGTACTTCGTCGGCGGCCGGTTCGCCCCGCGCACGCTCGTGGTGGCCGCGCTGGCCATCACCGGCGTCGCCGATCTGTCGCTGACGATTTCGCCTGGCTACACCACGGCGCTGCTGGCGCACATCGCGATAGCCTTCGCGGGCATGGCGCCCTCCTGGTCCGCGCTGGTGAAGGCGATCGGTTCGTTCGGCCCCACCGAGCAGCAGGGCCGGCTTTTCGGCTTCCTGGAGGCGATCCGCGGCGTCACCTCCACGGTGATCAGCGGCGTGGGCGCGCTGCTGATCGGCACCGTGCTGATCTGGTTCGCGCTGCGGGGCCAGGCCGACGAGGCCCCGGCCGGTGACCGCTCGGCGCGGTCGGTGCGCCAGCTGCTCGCGGCCGCCCGGAACAAGTACACCTGGCTGCTCGGCGGCTCGATCATGCTGATGTACTGCTTCTACACCACGCTCGGCTACTTTTCCCCGTTGCTGCAACACAACTTCGGTGTCACGGCCGGGCTGATCGGCATGCTCGGCGTGGACAAGGTGACCCATTCGACACCGCGGTTCCTGTGGCTCGCCTTCATCGGCGCGACCCTGTATGTGGCGGTGCTGCTGTTCCTGCCGGGTGCACCCGCGATGCAGTGGGCCGCGCTGACGCTGATGTTCGTGCTGTCGTTCATGGTTTTCGCCGGCCGCGGCGGCGTGATCGGGATCGCCTTGACCTCGCTGACCCTGTGGGTGCAGCGCCGTGAGCCGGCCGAACGGCCGTTGCCACGCGCGACCGCCCTCGCCTGAACACCCGCACCTGAAGAAAGGCCCTTCCGTTGGAAATCCAGGACTTCTCCCTCGACCTGTTCTCGCTGCGCG
>DASXYS010000226.1:0-3002 GCA_036502365.1 Amycolatopsis sp. | reverse complement strand
CGTGCGCATCGCGGTCGAGGAACGCGACGGACCGGCCCGCTGGGTCCGGCCCGCTCAGCTGCCGCCCGCCGTTGCGGACTTCACCGGACGGGAGGCGTTTCTGCGTTCGCTGGACGGGCTGGCCGCACGTCGCCACGACCGGGGTGCTCCGCGGACGGCGGTCATCGAAGGCGGCTTCTGGGTCGGGAAGACCGCGCTCGCCGTGCACTGGGCCAGCCAGACGCAGGGAGACTTTCCCGGCGGGTGCCTGTTCGCCGACCTCCATGGATTCGCCGCCGGCCCCCCTGCCGACCCGGGGCAGATCCTGAACGGGTTCCTGCGTGCGCTCGGCGCCGGAGGCGACGAGTTCACGGGCACGGTGGACGAGCGCGCCGGGCACTACCGGTCGCGGCTGGCCGAACGGCCCGCGATCGTCATCCTCGACAACGCCGCGGACTACGACCAGGTTCGGCCCCTGCTTCCCGGGGGGAGTTCGGTCGCCCTCGTCACCAGCCGCGAACACCAGGCGACCCTGCTGGCACAGAGCGGTGGCCTGCCTCTGGAGCTGCCCCCACTGACCACGGACGAGGCACTCGAGCTGTTAGGCCATCGCCTGGGCGAAGCGCGGGTGACAGCCAACCTGCGCGCGGCCGAAAGCATCGTCCGGCGCGCCGGCCGCCTCCCGATGGCGGTGCTCATCGCAGCCGAGCACGCCGCGCACCGGGGTCTGAGCCTCGAGCGGGTCGCGACCCAGCTGCGCACCGCCCACGAGCGCCTGGAGATGTTCACCTCGCCCGATCCCGCGGTGAACATCTACGGCGTCATCGACTCCTCCTACCTCGCCCTCCCGCCCCAGCCCGCGCGGGTCTTCCGCCTGCTCGGCGCCAGCCCGGCCAGCCCCATCAGCGCCGAGTCGACCGCGGCCCTCGCCGACATCGCACCCGCGGCAGCACAAGCGGCGCTCGACGTCCTGCACCGCGCCCATCTCATCGAGCCCGCCGCCGGCAACCGCATGCGGATGAACCACCTGCTGCGCGCCTACGCCTACGAGCGCGCCCACGCCGACGAACACCCCCTCGAACTGGAACGGGTATGGCAACGGCTCCGGCAGTGGTACGCGACCACCGCGGCAGCGGCCAGCAACGCACTCGCGCCAGGCTGGGCCGGCCCCGGGCTTCTCCCCTCCCCCGCGGCCGACAGCACCATCCAGGGCTTCGCCGACCGCGACTACGACGCCGCGATGGCGTGGTTCAAGGCCGAGGCATCCGCCGTCCTGCAGGTCGCACGCAGCGGCACGACCACCGAGCTGAGCTGGCAGCTCCCGGCGACCCTGCTGCCCTACTTCTACCTGACCAAGAACTGGAGCACCTGGCTCTCAGCCGCCGCGCAAGCGCACGGCGCGGCCCGCCACACCGGAAGCCGCCTCGGCAACGCGTGCAGCCTGCTCAGCCTGGGATGGGTCCGGCACGAGATCGGCCACACCACCGACGCCGTCGTGCTCCTGACCAGCGCGCTGCAACTCCACGACGAACACGACGACCTCGGCAACGACTGCCTCGCCGGCTGGACCGCGGTCGCGCTGGCCGCCGCGCACACCACCCTCGGGCAGCACGAGGACGCCCGCACCCGCTACCTGCGCGCCGACGCGCTGTTCACCAGCGCCGGCCTTGACCTGGGAGTGGCGACCGTCCGCGCCCTGCTCGCCGGCACCCAGCAGGAACTCGGCGACCCGCAGGCGCCGGCCACCGCCCACGACGCCCTCGCCCTCGCCCAGGAGGTCGCCTCGAATCCGGTCCTGAGCCTCGCCCACCACCAGCTCGGCCTGGTACTGCACGCCCAAGGGGCACACCGCCTCGCGCTGACGCATCTGGACAGCGCGCTGCGGCTGCGGCGCACCAGCCGCGAACGCTGGGGCGAGGCGGACACGCTCGTCGCCCGCGCCGGGACGTTGCACGCTCTGGACGAGCCCGTCGCAGCGCTGGATGCCTACCGCACGGCCGCCGCGATCCTGGACACGCTGCACGACCCGCGCGCGTTCGACGTCCGCGAACGCGTCACCACCCTCACCGCACGCCTGGGCTTCCCGGGCACCGCCGACGCCGCGTCCTGAGACGGGCTGCGCTCAGCCCGGATTCACCTCCGGGCACCGCGCGTTCCGCAGCATGACCGCGCGGGCGATGCCCCTACCCGCTGCGTGGGCCCTCGGCAGGGCCAGGCGGCAAAGGACGAACCTGCTGTGCGGCTGCGCGCTGTCGCTGATGCCCACCGCGTGGACCTGCGTGTGCCACCAACCGCTGCCCTGCCGTCGCACGGCCGCCGGCACCGGCGAGACCCGCTCCGCCGGCCGCGCCGCGGCATCGTGAATCAGGCCGAGGACCGCGTCCAGGTCCTCGCCGCGGACGACCGCGGCGAGCTTGCCGTCCTCGGGCAGGGACAGGCGCGCCGCCCGATAGTCGTCGCTGGTCATCACGATGGCGTCGTAGACCGCATCGACGACCACCAAGGGATCGGTGATGATCGCCGCGAACGCGGCCAGCTGCTGTCGCGCAGGCGAGCGCAGCTCCGCCTCCAGAACCTCGGCACCCACCCGCATCGAGAACCCCGAATACAGCCGGTCCGCGGACTTCCAGCCCACCGCGCGGATGACCTGACGCTCGCCCGTCGCGGCCGACCGCTGTTCCATGACCCGGATGATCCGCTGGTCGACGGGTGCGTTCCGGAACGCCTGCATGATCGCCGTCGTGGGAACCCGGCCCTCGTCGAGGAGGATGTCGTTGATGAACCGGAACGGGTCAAGACCGCTGGGGCCACCGGCCCAGCCCGGCTGCGGCGCGGCGACACCGTAGAACGCCGGAGCGTCCTCGCCCCACCAGTGCCGCATCGGCTCACCGCTGCCGGGCGCCGGCTCCCCCCACTCCCACGCCGCCACCAGCGGCGGCTGCGCAAAGCCCGCGCCGGCGCGCACGTAGCAGGCGAGGATCGCGATCACGGTGCCGTCCCGGCCGCCGAGCACCGGCCGCAGC
>DASXYS010000225.1:0-7114 GCA_036502365.1 Amycolatopsis sp. | reverse complement strand
TTCTGCCCCTTGGCCGCCGCCGGGCCGGTGCCCTCGGACAGGTCCTTGGTGATCAGCTTCTTCGGCGGGTCGCAGCTGTCCGGGATGGTGATGGTCGGCACCTGGCCGAAGTTCCCGGTGGTCTTGATGTCGTCCGCGGTGCACTCGCGGCCCTTGCTCGGCGCGGCGGCAGGCGCGGCGGGGCTGGAGGGCACGGGGGCCGCGGAGTTGCCCGCCCCGGCCGCGGTGTCACTTCCGCCGCAGGCGGTGAGGCTGAGGGCCGCGGCCGCGACGACGGCGGCCACGGCGGCGATCTTGCCGATTTTCTGCATGACCGGCACCCTAGCCAAGACCCTCCAGCGCCGGAACGGCCTCACCGGTCTGGACCACGCCGAGCCGACGCGTCGCGCGCGTCAGGGCCACGTACAGGTCGTTCAGCCCGCGCGGCGAGCCGCCGGTGATCTCGTCCGGGGCGACCAGCAGCACCGAGTCGAACTCCAGGCCCTTCGCCCGCTCCACGGTGAGCACACTCACGCGCTCGTCGTCCACAGACAGCAGCTCGCGGACCGCCTCCTCCCGGGACGCGGGTGTCAGCACGGCCACCGTCCCACCGTCCACAGCGGACAGCTCGGCCGCGACAAAACCGGGCAGATCGGCCGCCAGGTCGGCGGAAGGCGCGCACCACGGCCGGAACCCGGTCTCCCGCACCGAGGTCGGCGCCTTCAGGTCCACGTCCAGCTCGGCCAGCACCCGCGCGGCCACGGCCATGATCTCGGCCGGGGTGCGGTAGTTCACCGTCAGCTGCTCCAGCTTCCAGCGGTCGGCGACGTAGGGCGAGAGGACCTCGTCCCAGGTCCGCGCGCCGCCCGCGGCCCCGGTCTGCGCGACGTCGCCGACCAGGGTCATCGACCGGTTCGGCGAGCGGCGCATGAGCAGCCGCCAGTCCATCGCGGACAGCTCCTGCGCCTCGTCCACGATCACGTGCCCGAAGGTCCACGTCCGGTCCTGCGCGGCACGCTGGGCGGCGGTCAGCTCGCTGCGCGCCTGCTGCCGCTCGGCGAACAGCTCCGCGTCCAGCACATCGGACACCCGCAGCAGCTCCTCGTCGACGATCTCGTCGTCCTGCTCCAGGATGTCCAGCACGCCCTCGGCGTACGCGCGCTCCACGCGGTCTCGGCGGCGGCGCTCGGCGCGCTCGTCGGTGTCGTCCTCGCCCAGCAGCTCGGCCAGCTCGTCCAGCAGCGGCACGTCGGCCGGGGTCCAGTGCGCCTCGCGACCGCTCTCCAGGTGCGCACGGTCCGCTTCGGACAGCAGCTTGCCGGCGGCCGAGCGGAGGCGTTCGCGCTCGGCGAACAGGTCGTCGAGCAGGCCTTCCGGGGTGAGTTTCGGCCACAGCGAGTCCACCGCGGCGGCGACGGCCTTGTCCGCCGCCAGCTCGGCGCGGATGTCCTGGACGTCCTGCGCGTCGAGCAGGTCCTCCCCCAGCTTGCGGGCAGCCTGGCGGGTCAGCGCGTCGAGCACGTCGGAGACGAACAGGCGCCGCGCGAGGTTGTGCGGACGACGCGAGCGGCGGGCGCGGGTCCGCGCCTCGGCACAGGTCTTGCGGTCCAGCTTGAGCAGGTCGCGCTCGTATTCGATCTCCAGCACCGGCTCGGGCACCCGCTGGCGGTCGCGGACGGCGTTGGCCAGCACGTCGGCCATCACCGGACGGCCCTTCACCTCGGCGGCCTCGCGGGACTCCGCACCGTCGGCGTCCAGGCCCGGGTAGAGCTGCCCGACGGTGGCCAGCAGCACGCCGGTCTCGCCCAGCGACGGCAGCACCTGGCCGATGTAGCGCAGGAACGTGCTGTTCGGCCCGACCACCAGCACGCCGCGGGTGGTGAGCTGCTGGCGGTGCGTGTAGAGCAGGTACGCGGCGCGGTGCAGCGCGACGGCGGTCTTGCCGGTGCCGGGCCCGCCCTGCACCACCATCACCCCGCCCAGCGGCGCGCGGATGATCCGGTCCTGCTCGGCCTGGATGGTCGCGACGATGTCGCTCATCTCGCCGGTGCGGCGGCGCTCCAGCGCGGCCAGCAGCGCGGCCTCGCCGGCCAGCCCGAGGTCCTGGCCCTGGTCGGCGGCCGACAGGTCGAGCACCTCGTCGTCGAAGCCGGTGACCTTGCGCGTCAGCGACCGCAGGTGCCGGCGTCGGCGCACGCCGTCGGGCGAAGCGGCGGTGGCGAGGTAGAACGGCCGCGCGACCGGCGCCCGCCAGTCGACCAGCAGCGGCCGGTACTCGTCCTCCTCGTCGAACAGCCCGAGCCGGCCGATGTAGGTCGTCTCCTCGTCCTGCTCGGGGAGGAAGTCGAGACGGCCGAAGCACAGCCCCTGCTCCACGGAGCCCAGCTGGGCGAGGCGGTCGGTGTAGAGCGTGGTGGCGACGTCCCGCTCGGTGCGCGCCTGCGGGGTGCCGCCGGTCTGCTTCAGCGTGACGTCGAGCCGGCGCTGCGCCTCGACCCGTTCGGAGTCGAGCTTCACGTACAAAGTGGTCACGTACGCCTGTTCACGCGCCAGTTCGGCGGCGTGCTCGGGCGTGCCGTCCACGAGAGTGCCGTCTGTTTCCCGGTCCGGGGACACGGACAAGAGCAGCCTGCTTTCACGTCGGGGGAAGAAGAGCCTTCCGAAGACCAACGCACCCGGTGCGCCCCAGGATTCCCGGAACGCACACAACTGTGCCCTCTTCACAAAAGTGCCGCCGAGGCCAAGTTGACCTCGACGGCACCGGGGATACGGGGGAACAGTCTAGAACGGCAGGCCCAGGGTCGGCAGCCCGATCGCCGAGTCGACGGCCAGCGCGACGAACACGATCATCAGATAGGTGTTCGAGCGGTGGAACAGCGACATCGGCTTGGTCTCCTCGCCACGGCGGACCGCGGCCTGGAGGCTGTGCGCGTAGAACAGGAACCAGCCGCCGGCCAGCACCGCGAAGGTGGCGTACAGCCAGCTCGTCACCGGCAGCAGCAGCAGCGTCCAGGCGACCATCACCCAGGAGTAGATGACGATCTGGCGGGCGACGTGCTGCGGGCTGGCGACCACCGGCAGCATCGGCACGCCCGCGCGCTCGTAGTCGTCGCGGTACTTCATGCCCAGCGCCCAGGTGTGCGGCGGGGTCCAGAAGAAAATGACGCCGAACATCACGAACGCCGGCCACTGCACGGTGCCGGAGACCGCGGCCCAGCCGATCACCACCGGCATGCAGCCGGCCGCCCCGCCCCAGACCACGTTCTGCGAAGTCCGCCGCTTGAGGCCGAGGGTGTAGACGAAGATGTAGAACAGGATCGTCGCGATCGCGAGGATCGCCGAAAGCAGGTTCACCGTGAAGTACAGGACGGCGAACGACGCGACTCCGAGCAGCAGCCCGAAGATCAGCGCGCTGCGCCGCGGCACCGAGTCCTTGACCAGCGGGCGCCGCTTGGTCCGGTTCATCACCTTGTCGATGTCGGCGTCGATCACGCAGTTGAGCGCGTTCGCGCTGCCCGCGGCCATCGTGCCGCCGACGAGCGTGGCGACCACCAGCCACGGCGACGGGATCTCGCGCCCCGCCAGGAACATCGCCGGGATGGTGGTGACGAGGAGCAGCTCGATCACGCGCGGCTTGGCGAGGGCCACGTAGGCGCCGACCACCTGGCGGACGCTTCGCCGGGCACCGTGCGGTCGTTCACCGGTCGGGTGTACGGCGCTGGTGTCTTCACTGCGTCCGTGCGCAGCGTTCACCAACGACATTTCACTCCCTGTGTCAGTTCGGGGCCGGGCGGCGGCCAGGAAGACCGCGGTGACACTGGTGAATCTCCCGGACCAGGCCCGCGCTCGATGTTAGACGCGGGGAATCCGGTGCGTGATCGCGGGTCCTCGACACGCCGCCGCTTGTCTGCTGCGTCACGCCTGCCCGGGTTTGCCCCGGCGGCAACGCTGCGAAGGCCTCCTTCACCGCGCCGGACGCGGGCACGGAGGCCTTCCCGGCGTGTCCACTTCGTACGGCCGGTGACCAGCGACGCCGCCGTCACCCGGACAGAAGTCACACGCGCGTCTGTCGCGTCTGCCTGCGAACACCCCAAGCACTAGGCTGACCGCGACGGGCCGAGTGGTGCGCCTGCGCGCTGCCGCCAGCAGGAATATCGTCCCTTCGGGATCGATTGAGATTACTGGCAGTGCGCACCGGCTACACCATGAAGGAAAGCTAGCCACAACCTCACCGACGGGGAGTTCGAGTTCAGTGTCCGAAACCGCTTCTACCAGCGAGAACAACCCTTTGCTCCGGCGTAACGTGCCCGCCGACTGGACCGAGGCCGACACCCGCGCCGTCGACACCGTCCGGGTGCTGGCCGCGGACGCGGTCGAGCACTGCGGCAGCGGGCACCCCGGCACCGCGATGAGCCTGGCTCCGCTCGCCTACACGCTCTTCCAGCGGACCCTGCGCCACGACCCGGCCGACCAGAACTGGGCGGGCCGCGACCGCTTCGTGCTGTCCGCCGGGCACTCGAGCCTCACCCTCTACATCCAGCTGTACCTCGCCGGCTACGGGCTCGAGCTCGAAGACCTCAAGCAGCTGCGCCGCTGGGGCTCGAAGACCCCGGGCCACCCGGAGTACCGCCACACCGACGGCGTCGAGACCACCACCGGCCCGCTCGGCCAGGGCCTGGCGAACGCCGTGGGCATGGCGATGGCCGCCCGCCGCGAGCGCGGCCTGCTGGACCCGGACGCCGCCCCCGGCGAGAGCATCTTCGACCACTACATCTACGCGATCGCCTCGGACGGCGACATCGAAGAGGGCGTCACCGCCGAGGCCTCCTCGATCGCCGGCCGCCAGGAGCTGGGCAACCTGATCGTCTTCTGGGACGACAACAAGATCTCCATCGAGGACGACACGAACATCGCCCTCTCGGAGGACACCGTCGCCCGCTACGAGGCCTACGGCTGGCACACCCAGTTCGTGGAGGGCGGCGAGAACGTCGTCGCGCTCGAAGAGGCCATCGAGAACGCGAAGGCCGAGACCGGACGCCCGTCGTTCATCGCGGTGCGGACCGTGATCGGCTACCCGGCCCCGAAGAAGATGGGCACCGGCAAGGCGCACGGCGCCGCGCTGGGCGCCGAAGAGGTCGCCGCCGTCAAGGAGGTCCTCGGCTTCGACCCGGCGCAGAGCTTCCAGGTCGACGACGCGGTCATCACCCACACCCGCAAGGCGCTCGACCGCGGTAAGGCCGTCCACGCCGAGTGGCAGGAGAAGTTCGCGGCCTGGGGCGCCGCCAACCCGGAGCGCAAGAAGCTGGCCGACCGGATGTCGACCCGCACGCTGCCCGAGGGCTTCGCCGACAACCTGCCGAAGTGGGAGCCGGACGCCAAGGGCGTCGCCACCCGCAAGGCCTCCGGCGAGGTGCTCAACGCGCTGGCCGGGCCGCTGCCCGAGCTGTGGGGCGGCTCCGCCGACCTGGCGGAGAGCAACAACACCACGATGAAGGGGGCCGACTCGTTCGGCCCGGAGAAGGCTTCCACGGACATGTGGAAGACCAGCCCGTACGGCCGGACGCTGCACTTCGGCATCCGCGAGCACGCCATGGGCTCGATCCTGAACGGCATCGCGCTGCACGGCGGGACCCGCCCGTACGGCGCCACGTTCCTGATCTTCTCCGACTACATGCGCCCGCCGGTGCGGCTCGCCGCGCTGATGAAGGCGCCGGTCACCTACGTGTGGACGCACGACTCCATCGGCCTGGGCGAGGACGGCCCCACGCACCAGCCGATCGAGCAGCTGTCCGCGCTGCGCGCGATCCCGGGCCTGAACGTCGTCCGCCCGGCGGACGCGAACGAGACCGCGTACGCGTGGAAGGCCGTCCTGGAGGACGTCCACCACCCGTCGGGCCTCGCGCTCACCCGCCAGAACGTGCCGGTGCTCGAGGGCACCAGCGCCGAGGGCGTCGCCAAGGGCGGTTATGTGCTGGCCGACTCCGACGGCACCCCGGACGTGGTGCTGATCGGCACCGGTTCCGAGGTCCAGCTCGCGGTCGAGGCGAAGAAGGCCCTGGAGGCCGACGGCATCAAGGCGCGGGTCGTGTCGATGCCGTGCGTCGAGTGGTTCGACGCGCAGGACCAGTCCTACCGGGACTCCGTCATCCCGCCGTCGGTGAAGGCGCGCGTGTCCGTCGAGGCGGGCATCGCCCAGTCCTGGCACCGCTTCACCGGTGACGCCGGGGTGAACGTTTCGATCGAGCACTTCGGCGCGTCGGCCGATGCCGCCACACTGTTCCGTGAGTTCGGCTTCACCACCGACGCCGTCACCGACGCCGCCCGCCGCTCGATCGCCAACACCAAGAACTGAAGGGATCACCATGAGCACCACTGATCGGCTCGCGCAGCTGTCCGAGGCCGGGGTCTCGATCTGGCTGGACGACCTTTCGCGCGAGCGGCTGAACACGGGCAACCTCGCCGGGCTCGTCCGCGACAAGCACGTCGTCGGCGTCACCACCAACCCGACGATCTTCGCGAACGCGCTGTCGAAGGGCGAAGCCTACGACGCGCAGGTGAAGGAGCTGGCCGACCGCGGCGCGGACCTCGACGGGACCGTGCGCGAGCTGACCACCACCGACGTGCGCAACGCCGCGGACCTGTTCCGCGACGTCTACAACGCCAGCGGCGGCGTCGACGGCCGCGTGTCCATCGAGGTGGACCCGCGCCTGGCGAAGGACACCGCGAAGACCGTGGCCGAGGCCAAGGACCTGTGGAAGACGGTCGACCGGCCGAACGTGCTGATCAAGATCCCGGCCACCGAGGAGGGCCTGCCGGCCATCACCGCGGTGCTGGCCGAGGGCATCAGCGTCAACGTCACGCTCATCTTCTCGGTGGAGCGCTACCAGGACGTCATCAAGGCGTTCTTCGCCGGCCTGGAGCAGGCGAAGGCCAACGGCCACGACCTCAAGGGCATCCACTCGGTCGCGTCGTTCTTCGTGTCCCGTGTGGACAGTGAGGTCGACAAGCGGCTGAACGCGATCGGCACCGACGAGGCCAAGGCGCTGCTCGGCGAGGCGGCCATCGCCAACGCCCGGCTCGCGTACGCGGCCTTCGAGAAGCTGCTGGACACCGACCGCTGGAAGGCGCTGGCCGC
>DASXYS010000224.1:0-21693 GCA_036502365.1 Amycolatopsis sp. | reverse complement strand
TGGCGGCCCAGCCCCGGGTCGATCTACCCGATCCTGCAGCAGCTCGAGGACGAGGGCCTCGTCCGGTCCGACGAGTCGGGCGGGCGCCGCGTCGCGCAGCTGACCGAGGCCGGACGTGAGCACGTCGCCGGGCGGGAAGAGGAGTTCGCGGGGTTGTGGGAGTCCCGCGTGCCCGACGACGACCCCAGCGTCGACCGGGTCCACGCCCTCTACAAGCAGCTCGGCGACCTCTCCGGCGCGGCGGGCCAGGTCGCCTACACCGGGACCGACGCACAGTTCGCCGAGGTCCGCAAGGTCCTCAACGAGGCCCGCCGCCGGATCTACGGCGTGCTGGCCGAGGACACCGAAGACTGACCCACGGCACCGGGCGGTGAGTCCATAGTGGACTCGCCGCCCTGTGTTCTTAGACAACAGTGTCCTCAATTGACAGTGGCCGCGCGTCCGAGCAGAGCCTGGTGCACGGTTTCGACCGCAGGGCTCTGCTTCCGGTCGAGCCGCGCGAGGACCAGTACCCGGCTGAGAGCAGGCGCGTCGATCACGACAGTCCGGATGTCGTGGCGGCCCTCGGTCAGCCGACGCGGGACAAACGCGATCCCGAGGCCGCCGCGGACCAGGTCCAGGGCCATGGCCGGGTCGGCGACTTCGATGGCGACGTCGCGTTCGACGCCGGCCTCTGCGAAGAGCTGGTCCGTGCGGGTCCGGTTGGCCCAGCCCGCCGGGAAGTCGATGAACGGCAAGTCTGCGAGGTCCGCGCACCGCAAAAGCCGGTCGGGCAAGGGGGTGTCCAGCGCCATGGCCAGTACGAGGTCCAGGGTGCCGACCGGACTCGCACTGATCGAGGCGACGGTGGTGTCCGGTTCGGGGATCAGTGCGAGGTCGAACGTGCCGTCGGCGATGCGGTCGAGGTGGCGGTCGAAGGCCAGCGGCGAGGACTGGACGCGCAGCCCGATGCCCGGGTGCTCCCGGCGGATCGCGCCGAGCACGTCGGCGAGCGGAAAGGTTCCGGTGGACAGCACCGTGCCGAGGGTGACGGTGCCGTGCGGGCCGCCGTCGAGCGAGTCGAGTTCGCGGCGGACGTCCCGGGCGGCGCCCACGATGGCCCGGGCCCGTTCGAGGAGGATTCCGCCCGCCGCCGTGAGTTCGATGCGGTGGCCGATCCGGCGGAACAGCGACTGGCCGAGCTCGTGTTCCAGGCGCCCGACCGCGGCCGACATCGTCGACTGGTCCACGTGTTCGCGCTGGGCGCCGCGGGTGAAACTGCCCTCGTCCGCGACCGCGATGAAGTAGACCAGTTGCTGAAGCTCCATCCGGGCAGTATCGCCGACGCCGATGGAAGCAGCGGAATCGTTCGTTGGACGCGCCCGGCACTCCCGATCGACGATGGATGGCAGGCACCACGACCATCCACAAGGGAGCAGGACATGCGACTGATCGCGCTGGAGGAAGCGTTCTCGATTCCCCGGCTCACCGGCCGCCACCCCGGGCTGACCGACCTCGGGCCCATCCCGGTCAGCCGCGACTTCGGCCGGCACGTCGCCGAGCGGCTGCCCGACTTCACCGGGCTACGGTTGCCCGAAATGGACCGTTACGGAGTGGACATGCAGGTCCTGTCGCACACCGCCCCGGGCATCCAGGCCGTCGGAACCGGGGACGCGGTCGACGCGGCGAGGTTCGCCAACGACTACCTCGCGAAGGTGGTGAGCGAACACCCGACCCGGTTCGCCGGCTTCGCGGCGCTGCCGATGCAGGACCCGGCCGCCGCGACTGCCGAACTGCGCCGGGCCGTCGAGGAACTCGGTTTCCGCGGGGCGCTGGTCAACGACCACACCGAGGGCCGCTACCTCGACAACCCGGTCTACGAACGGTTCTGGACCACGCTGGAGGATCTGGACGTCCCGCTCTACCTGCACCCGGGCGCCCCGGCCGTCGAGTCCTGGAAGATGCTGGACGGGGTCGCCGAGCTGATCGGCCCGACCTTCACCTGGGGCGCGGAGACCGGCGGGCACGCCCTGCGCCTGCTCTACTCCGGCGTCTTCGACCGGCACCCCCGCGCGCACCTGATCCTCGGGCACATGGGCGAATACCTGCCGTTCATGCTCTCCCGCCTCGACTCGCGCTACGCGACCCTCGACCCCGGGCGCACCCTGGACCGCGCCCCGTCGGCGTACGTCGGCACGAACATCCTGATCACCATCAGCGGCGTCCAGTCCCCGGCCGCACTGGCCGGCGCGGTACTGGCCATCGGCGCCGACGCGATCATGTTCGCGATCGACTATCCCTACGAGTACACGGAATCGGCCACCACCGCGTTCGCGACCGCTCCGCTGAGCGACGCCGACCGGCACAAGATCGCGCACGGGAACGCCGAACGGCTGCTCAAGCTCGATCTGTGGTGAAATCACGTCAACCGCGTCGGTGACGGCCCCGCCGCCCAGCCCAGGTGGTCCGACACCGTCACCGCGGCGGTCGCCGTGGCGTGGCCCGCGGCGGTCAGGCGGTGGGCCACCCGGGCGTGCGGCGCGGACACGTTCAGCGCCGCCGCCACCCGGCCCCGGAAGTCGCGGATCGGGGCGGAAACGCCGGAGAGACCGGGTTCGAACTCCTCCTCGACGCGGGCGAAACCGCGTGCCCGGGCCTCCTGGATCTTCGCCCACAGCGCCGGTAAATCGGTCAGCGACGGGAAACGCACGGACAGTTCGTCGGGCGTCGCGTCCACCAGCAGGACCCGGCCGGCCGACGTGCGGTCCGCCGGGACGCCGCGGCCCTCCCAGCCGCGGACGCGGAACGAGTGGCCGGAGACCGAAAGCAGCGTCAGCACTTCCTGGTCCCGCAGCACACACAGGTGCACGGTCTCCTCCAGTTCCGCCGAAAGCGCGCGCATCACCGGCTCCGCGGCCCGCGCCAGCCGGTCCTCCACCGTCCGCGCGACGAGCGAGAACAGGCGGCGCCCCATGCGGTACTCCAGTGTGTCCGGGTCGCGCTCGACCACACCCTCTTCGGCCAGCGCCTTGAGTGCGCGCGAGACCTGGCTCTTCTCCCGCCCGGTCAGCTGCGCCAGCCGGACGACGCCGAGCCCGCCCGCGCGTTGCCCTTCCTCCGACGCCAGCGCTTCGAGCAGGTCGAGGTCGCGGCGCAGGCCGTGGCCGGGATGGCGGTCCATGGGCAGCAGCGTAAGGGAGTTGGCCTGAGCGCAACGCGCATTGCGATCTCCCCGCGTGGCTTGCCGTCGCGAGCGGGCCGCTCGTAGCTTCGGGAAGGAAGCGAAGGGACACCATGAAAATCACCGACATCACCCTCGATCGCTTGCGGCTGCGGCTGGACCCGCCGTTGCACGCGGCGTGGGATCCGGAGCCGCGCCGGCACTTCGACGCCACGATCGTGCGGGTGCACACCGACGACGGCGTCACCGGCATCGGGTCCGGCGACACCATGGCAGGCTTCGAGGCCGTCAAGCACCTGTTCGTCGGCGAGGACCCGCTGGACATCGTCCGCCACGTCAAGGCGATCGAGACCGCCAACTTCCACGGCGGCAGCTACTGGCCGCTGGAAGTCGCGCTGTGGGACCTCATCGGCAAAGTCGCCGGATTGCCCGTCGCCACGCTCTTCGGCAACGCCGCGCGGTCGGTGCCCGGGTACGCGTCCACGGCGGAACTCAAGCCGCCGGCGGAACGCGTCGAGTCCGCGTTCGAGGCGCGCGAGGCCGGGTTCCGCGCGATGAAGATCCGCATCGACCGGGACCGCGCCGCCGAGGGCGTGGCGACGGTCGCCGCCGTGCGGGACGCGCTCGGGCCGGACTTCGAGATCATGGTCGACCTCAACCAGTCCTGGCGGATGGCGGGGGACACCGCGCCCGCGACGGACCTGGCCGCGACGCGCCGGCTGGTGCGCCGGCTCGCCGAGCTGGACGTGTTCTGGGTCGAGGAACCCTTGCCGTATCACGATCTCGACGGTTTCCGCACCCTGCGCGCGGACAACCCGGGCGTCCGGCTCGCGGCGGGGGAGATGCACCACTCGGTGCCGGAACTGCTGCGCTGCCTGGAAGAGGACGTGCTCGACGTCTACCAGATGGACGTCGTGCTCGCCGTCGGCATGCACCGCGCGCGGACGGTGGGGGAGCTGGCCCAGCTCAAGCACCGCGCGTTCACCCCGCACAGCTGGACCAACGGCGTTGGCGTGCTGGCGAACCTGGCCGTCGCGGCCGGGGTCGGCGGCGGCCCGTACTTCGAGTTCCCGTTCGACCCGCCGGGCTGGACGCCGCAGCGGCGCGATTTCATGCTGGCCGAGCCCGTGACGGTCAACGCCGCCGGTGAGCTGGCGGTGCCGTCACGGCCCGGGCTCGGCTTCGAACTGGACGAGCAAGCCGTGGACCACTGGCGGATCTGACCCGCGGGCCGGGGCTTGTGAGAAGCACTCACAAGCCCCGCCGCGTCAGCTCTTCAGGCCGTGCTCGATCGCCTCGATGATCCGCGGCCGCAGCTCGGCCGCGCTGATGATCGCGTCCACCGAGCCGACCTCGACCGCGCGCTGGATGCTGTGCACCCGGTCGAACTCCGCCGCGACCTGGCCCAGCTTCTCGGCGCGCACGGCGGACTGGACCTCGGCCAGCTCCGCGGTCAGCGCCGCGCGCTCGGCGCCGCTGACCTCGGTCAGGCGGGCCTGCAGCGAGGCCACGCGGGGGTCGTTGGCCGTGCGGGTGTTCACCTCGCCGGCGAACACCACCGCCGCGGCGGGCGCCCCGCCGAGCACCGAGGCGAACGAGCCCTCCAGCGCCAGCACCGTCATCTTCGGGTTCAGCGCCTTGGAGAACACCACGAACGCGCCGCCGTGGTAGCGGGAGATCACGGTGAACACGATCGGGCCGTCGAAGTTGACGATGGCCCGGCCGATCTCGGCGCCGTATTCCAGCTGCAGCTTGCGCATCGACTCCGGGGAGCCGTCGAAGCCGGACAGGTTCGCCAGCACCACCAGCGGCCGGTTGCCGCTGGCCGAGTTGATCGCGCGCGCCGCCTTCTTCGACGAGCGCGGGAAAAGCGTACCGGCCGTGTAGGTGTCCGGGCCGTCGGTGGGAGGGAAGCCGCGGCGCGGCACCGAGCGGGACTCGATGCCGAGCAGGCACACCGGGCGGCCGCCGATGTGCACGTCCTGCACCGCGGCGGTGTCCGCGTCCGCCATGCCGGCCCAGCGCTCCAGCACCGGGTGGTCCTGATCGGACAGTGCGCGCATCACCGTGCGGATGTCGAACGGCTTCTTCCGGTCCGGGTTGTGCTCGGCCGAGAAGATCTGGCCCACCGTGGTGAAGTCGCTGCCGACGATCGCGTGCGGGTAACCCGAGACGTCGCGGCCCGCCGGGTCGGTCGTCACGGCCTGGCGCGGCGAGGACTCGCCCGGCACCACGTACGTGTGGTCGTAGTGCGCCATCAGCACGTCGCGCGCCCCGGCCAGGTTCGGCGCCCAGTACTGCGCCTGCCCGTTCGGGCCCATCACGCGGTCGTAACCGCCGATGCCGAAGTTGTCCTCGGCCGACACGCCGCCGGAGAAGTCCAGCGCGTCCTTGCCGGTGAGCACCATCGCCGAGTCCGGCGTCATCACCAGGATTCCCTTGGTGTGCATGAGCATCGTGGCTTCGGCGTTCCAGTACGGCTGCGCGCCCACGTTGATGCCGGCGACGACGATGTTGATCTCGCCGCCCCCCTGGGTGAACTCGACGATTCGCTTGAGCGCGGCCGCCACCCAGTCCATGTTCTCGGTGCCGGAGTCCATCGAGATCCGCGCGCCCGACGACAGCGAGAACCACTCCAGCGGCACCTGCTTGCGCTCGGCCAGGTCCAGCGCGGCGATCACACGGGCGCACTCGGGTTCGGACAGCGCGCCCAGCGCCTTCGTCGGGTCGCCCAGCAGCACCACCCGCTCGACGCCCTCGGGCACCAGCTTCGACGGCGTGCGCACGACACCCGCGACGATCGCGGCCTTGTTCCCGCCTCGCGGCCGGTCCACCGGCACCAGCGCGCCGGCGTCGTCGAGGTCGTGCTCGACGAAGCTGCCTTCGCCGGCCAGCATCCCGGTCAGCTCGTACGGGTAGACGGTGTCGCGTCGCGCCGCGCGCAGCACCTTCTGCCGGTAGCCGTCCAGCGGCTGCACCGGTTCGGACGACGGCTGGCCCACCGCGAGCCGTACGCCGGAGCCGACGTCGTTGCGGATCGTGACGGCCACCTCGGCCAGCTCACCGGTCGCCGAGTCGCGCCGCCGGGCCAGGAAGAGGATCTCCTCCAGGCCCGCGCCCGCCGTGCTCGGCAGGACACGCCGGGCGAGGTGGTTCAGCTCGTCCATGGTCAGCTCGGTCGGCGGCCAGACGTACAGCACGATTCGGTTGGTGTCGAAGCGCTTCTTGGCCGGCCGCTGCGCCTGCACGTTGCGGATGGCGTCGAGGCAGCCGGCCAGCGTGTCCTCGGCGGCGGGCAGCGACACAAGCCGCCCGTCGGCCTCGCGCAGCGGGGTGAGGTCGCGGACCTGCGCCATCGCGACCAGCCGCTCGTCGGCCGGGTTGGCCTTGGCGACGCATTTGAACAGGTACACCTCCTCGTCCGAGGAGGGCAGCCGGGTGAGGTCGAACTCCTGGAGCCGTTGCAGCTGCATGCGCTCGGCCACCCGCGGGTGCAGCCCGCGGATCAGCCGGTCCTCGGCGAAGCCATCTGTTCCGCGCCGGAAGGTGAAGTGGTGGTGGAACACCGCGCCGCCGCCCCCGGCGACGGTGGTGGTGATCCGGTCGACGTGCTCGGGCAGCGGGTGCGCCGTGATCACTTCGCCGAGCCGGTCCGCCGCCTGGTGCTCGTTGGGTTGGTCGGCCCAGCGCACGTAGAGGTCGGCGACCACGTGCGCCCCGGCCGCGGCGTCCCCGGCCAGCTCGCCGACCGCGCGCACGGCTTCGGGCAGCTGCGCGAAGTCGACGGCGGTGGTGACCACCCGGGCCGGCTCCACGTGCTCGGCGGTGACGAACGTGCAGCCCGCGACGTCGCGCGAGCGGATGCCGGACAGGCCCTTGTTGCCGTAGTAGCGGCGAGTCAGCACTTCCAGCAGCGGGGCCGGGTCGGTGCCCGGCCTGCCGATGCGCTGGCCGAGCAGCCGCACCAGCGGCTCGGAGCCGGCGACCATGGCGGCGATGCGCTCGGCGCGGTCCGGCGAGTCCGGCTGCCGGTCGAGGTGGCGCAGGCTCTGCCGCACCCCGGCGTAGACCTCCGCGCGGGCCCGGCGCAGCAGGGGCTGGGCGAACCAGCGGAACACCACGCCGCGGGCGAGGTCGCTGACCGCCGGGTACCGCACCTGAGTCGCGGCCACGAGGTGTTCCAGCGCCAGGCCGGCCTCCTCGCGCAGCGACTCGACGGGCGGCGCCTCGGTGAGCCATTGGCGCAGCAGCGCCGAGACGATCACGACGTCGGACGAAGCCCGTTGCTGGGCCAGGAAGATGCGGAAGACCGCCTCCTCCAGCTCCGGCGTGCGCTCCAGGTCCGTGACGCCGTAGTGGCCGAGCACGCGGCGCAGCCGGTCCTGGAACGCGTCCGGCAGCCCGGCGCGCTCCACGTCGAGGCTCTGCAGGTAGCTGTGGAAGTACTCGCGGGCGCTGTGCACCGGCCGCTCGGCGCTGATGTCCTCGCCGGCCGGCTTGTTGCGGGTCAGCTCGGACAGGTCGGCGAAGGTGCCCAGCAGCCCGACCTCGGCGGTCAGTGCCCGGCCGGGCTCGCCCAGCTCGGCGCGCGCGGCGAGGTAGCCGGTCAGCACGCGGCGCTGGTCGTGCGGGTCCACGTCGAAGCCGAGCAGGAGGCTGCGCAGGTCTTGCAGGCCACGCTCGGCGCGGTCGGCGGCCGAAGCGGCGGCGGGCTCGGCCGGCAGCTCGATTTCGACGATCTCGTCGGCAGCCGCGGCCGTCTCGCCGGGCTCTTCTTCATCGGCCAGCGGCTCCAGACGCAGCAGCGCCGCGCCCGTCTCCACCTGGCTGCCGATCGACACCGGCAGCTCCCGCACACGGGCCCGGAACGGCGCACGCAGCACCGTCTCCATCTTCATGCTCTCCAGCACGAGGACCGGCGCGCCGCCGTCCACCTCGTCGCCGACGGCGACCGGGGTCGCGACCACCAGCGCGGGCGCGGGGGAGCGGACCACACCGCCCTCGTCGCGGCTGACGCGGTGCGTGACGCCGTCGACCTCGACCAGGTGGACCGGGCCGTGGGTGCCGGTGACCAGGCGGAACCGCCTGCCGTTGACGGTGATCTGGCCGCTGTGGGCGTCGAAGCGGTCGATCTCGACGTCGGCCGGGCTGACCTCGCCGCCGCCGCTGATGCCGACGCGGAAGCGCTTCTGCCCCACGCGGGCCACGGAAACCCGGTAGCCGACGCCACGGAGCTTGAGGTCCAGCGGACGGCCGCTCTCGTGCTGCACCTGCGGGCGGCCGCCGTGCGCGGTGGCCAGCAGCCGCTGCCGGGCGACCTCTTCCTCGTCCTCGTACGCCTCGATGGCGGCCGCGGCGAGCGCGATCGCGGAGTGCTTGCTGGTGACGAGCCTGCCTTCACCGCGGACCCGGTCGATCCAGCCGGTGTCGGCGCTGGCGTCGATCACCTCGGGCTGGTCGAGCAGGTCGAGCACGAAGCTCTTGTTGGTGGCGCCGCCTTCGATGATCACGGTGGTCTCGCCGAGCGCGCGGCGCAGCCGGGCCAGCGCCTGGTCGCGGTCACGGCCGTAGGCGATGATCTTGGCGATCATCGAGTCGAAGTCGGCGGGGATGGTGTCGCCCTCGCTCACCCCGGTGTCGACGCGGATGCCCGGGCCCGCGGGCAGCAGCAGCCGCGCGATGTGGCCGGGGGAGGGGGCGAAGTCGCGGTCCGGGTCCTCGGCGTTCAGCCGCGCCTCGACGGCGTGGCCGGACTCGACCGGCTGCGGGCCTTCGAGCTTGCCGCCGCCCGCCACGTGCAGCTGCAGCTGCACCAGGTCCGTGCCGGTGGTGATCTCGGTGATCGGGTGCTCGACCTGGAGCCGGGTGTTCACCTCGAGGAAGGCGAACAGCTTTTCCCCGGGGTGGTAAAGGAATTCGACGGTGCAGGCGCCGCGGTAGTCCACCGCAACCGCGAGCCGTTCGGCCGAGGTCTTCAGCTCGGCGGTCTGCTCGGGCGAGAGCACCGGCGAGGCCGACTCCTCGATGATCTTCTGGTTGCGCCGCTGCACCGAGCAGTCGCGGACGCCGAGCGCCCACGCCGTCTCGCCGTCGGAGATCACCTGGACCTCGACGTGCCGCGCGCCGGTGACCAGGCGCTCCAGGAACACGATGCCGGAGCCGAACGCGCGCAGCGCCTCCTGGCTGGTGCGCTCGTAGGCCTCGGTGAGGTCTTCGGCCGAGGCGACCATGCGGATGCCGCGCCCGCCGCCGCCCGCGGTGGCCTTGAGCATCAGCGGATAGCCGATCTCGTCGCCGGCGCGCAGGGCGGCGTCCAGGCTCGCGACCTCGCCGCGGCTCCACGGCGCGACCGGGACCCCGACCTCCTCGGCGATCAGCTTCGCGCCGATCTTGTCCCCGAGCTTGCGCATCGCTTCGGCACTCGGGCCGACGAACGTGACGCCGACCTTCTCGCACAGCTCGGCGAACGCCGGGTCCTCGGCCACGAAGCCCCAGCCGACCCACGCGGCGTCGGCCTTGGTCTCGACCAGCGCCTTCTCCAGCACGGCGAGGTCGAGGTAGGGGCGCGCCGAGGCCGGGCCCAGCGGGTAGGCCAGGTCGGCCTCACGGACGAACGTCGAGGACCGGTCCGCATCGGTGTAGAGGGCGACCGTCTCGATCCGCGTCCCGGTTTCCGCGGAAAGGTCCCGGACTGCGTGGATCAGCCGCATCGCGGCCTCCCCGCGGTTCACGATGGCGACACGACTGAACACCGACTGAGCCTCCCATGTACCCACGCGCAGCAGGCGACGTCCGGCCCCCGGATCGTCGCCTGCACTTGCTTACACCCTGCTCCCTTACCGGCCGGTACACCAATGTCGTGCATGGCGCATGCCGGAGCACCTGGATTGTGGGAACCAGCCAAAAAGCGGCCTGGGCCACACGGGTCCGGTCGCCGTTCGCGCGAGGTTCGCCACAAATCACATCGAACAAGCTAGCGCGGCACGGGTGGGGAAACCCCGCGACTAAGGGGCGGACAGGGGGTCTTCGCCGCCACGCTGGGTGGCGGCCATCCGCCGTTCAGCTCGATCCCGGTGCGGTCAAGCCTCCTTCATCGTGTCCGACGCGGCCTTCACCGCGCTGGCGGTAGCCGCGGGCAGTTCGGCCAGTGACCCTTGACACACCCTTCCGAGTGGACCTACGTTCACCGGTAATCGATTTCTCGACGAGGGCCGCTCGAGCCGGGACGGGCGCGAGCGGGCGAGGGGCGAGGGCGGGAATGGGCGACGACGGCGTCGCGCTGGTCGAGCTGGCCGGCGTCAGCAAGGCCTACGGCGGGGTGCGTGCAGTGCGCGCGGTGGACTTCACCGTGCGTGCGGGGGAGGTGCACGCGCTGCTCGGGGAGAACGGGGCGGGCAAGTCCACCCTGATGAAGGTGCTCTCCGGTGAAGTGGCCGCCGAGCAGGGGACGATCCGGATCGCCGGGGAGGCGGTCCGGTTCGCCCGGCCGGCCGACGCGCAGCGGGCCGGCGTCGCGATGATCCACCAGGAGCTGGACCTCGTGCCCGCGCTTTCCGTGGCGGAGAACGTGTTCCTGGGTCGCGAGCCGCACACGCGCGGCGTGCTCGACCGCCGCCGGATGGTGGCCGAGACCCGGCAACTGCTCGCGCGTACCGGAGTCGCCTTCGACGCGGCCACGCCGGTGGAGCTGTTGCGCACCGGCGAGCGGCAGCTGGTCACCATCGCCAAGGCGCTCTCGCTCGACGCGCGGATCCTGATCATGGACGAGCCGACTTCGGCGTTGTCCCCGCACGAGGTGACGCGGCTGTTCGCGGTGATCGACCAGCTCCGCCGCGACGGCGTGGCCGTGGTCTACATCTCGCACCGGATGGAGGAGATCGGCCGCGTCGCCGACCGCGCGACGGTGCTGCGCAACGGTGAGGTGGTGGCCGAGTTCGACGCGCGTGAGCTGACCGCGGCGCAGGCCGCCGAGGCGATGGTCGGCCGCCCGGTGCACCTGATGTTCCACGCTGAGACGCGCGCCACGGTGACCGAGGACGTGCTGGAGGTGGCCGGCCTCGTCGTCCGGCCGCGGGCCGGGCGGCGTGAGCCCGCCGGGATCAGCCTGCGCGTCGGGGCGGGCGAGATCGTCGGCGTCGCCGGGCTGCTCGGCTCCGGCCGCACAGAGCTGCTGGAGGCGCTGTACGGCGCCGGGCCGAAGGGTGTGCTGAGCGGCACGGTCCGCCTGCGGGGCAAGGACTTCCGGCCACGGTCGCCGCGCGCGGCGCTGCGGGCCGGCGTCGCGTACGTGCCGGAGGACCGGCGCGTCTCCGGGCTCGCGCTGGAGCACTCGGTGCTGGCCAACACTGTACTGTCTATTGTGGACAAGCTGGCGCGGTTCGGCCTGGTGCCCGCCGCCCGCGAGCGCGGCAAGGCCCGGGAGGCCGCGGGGCGCCTCGGCGTGAAGCTCACCTCGCTGGCCGACCCGGTCGGCGCGCTGTCCGGCGGCAACCAGCAGAAGGTGGTGCTGGGCCGGGCGCTGCTGACCGAGCCCGCCCTGCTGCTGCTCGACGAGCCGACCCGCGGCGTCGATGTCGGCGCCAAGGCCGAGATCTACCGGATCCTCGGCGAGATCGCGCGGACCGGCGTCGGCGTGCTGCTGGCGTCGTCCGAACCCGCGGAGCTGGTCGGCGTGTGCGATCGCGTGGTGGTGCTGCGCGGCGGGCGCAGCGTCGACGAGCTGGACACCGCGCTGGCCGGCGAGGCGGAGCTGCTCGCGGCGTCGATGGGAGATGTGCAGTGAAGGCCGTCGCCGTGCTGTTCCGGTTCCAGAGCGTTTTCGGGCTGGTCATCGTGTTCGCCGCGGCCGTCGCGTTTTCCCCCTCGTACGGCGGGAGCCTGGTTTTCCTCGGCGCCGACAACCTGTTCAGCGTGGTGCGCGCGATCTCGGAGATCGGCGTGATCGCGGTCGGCATGACCCTGGTGATCCTGGTCGGCGGGATCGACCTGTCCGTCGGCTCGGTGGTCGGGCTGGCCAGCGTCGGCATCGCGGAGCTGCTCACCGCCGAGGACTGGGGGCTCGTCCCGGCGGTGTTGCTGATCCTCGCGCTGGGCCTGGTTTTCGGCCTGCTGCAAGGGATCGCGAGCGCGCGCTTCCGGATCCAGGCGTTCATCGTCACGCTCGCCGGCATGCAGATCGCGCGCGGGCTGGCCCGCATGTGGTCCGGCGGCGAGGGCGTGTCGATCACCTACGGCGACGGCCCGGGCCAGGCGCCAGTGCCTTTCTCGCTGCTGGGCGAGCGGACGTTCGGCGGCGTGGTGCCGATCCCGGCGCTGATCTTCGTGGTGGTCGCCGTGCTGGCCGTGGTGCTGCTGCGGGTCAGCGCGTTCTCCCGGCACGTCTACGCGATCGGCGGCAACGAGCGGGCCGCTCGCCTGTCCGGCGTGCCGGTGGCCCGGGTGAAGGTGCTCGTGTTCGGCATCTGCGGGCTGCTCGCCGCACTGGCCGGGATCGTCCACGCGGGACAGCTGAACTTCGGCGGCCCCAACGACGGTGTCGGCTACGAGCTGAACGCGATCGCCGCCGTGGTGATCGGCGGGACCAGTCTTTCGGGCGGGCGCGGGTCCGTGCTCGGCACCGTGGCGGGCGCGCTGCTGGTCGGCGTGCTGGACAACATCCTGCAACTCAACGACGTCGACTCCAACGTGCAGCTCATCGTGGTCGGCGTGGTGATCGTGTTCGCCGCCGGCCTCCAGCGGCTACGGCCGGCGTCGCTCGGTGCGGCCGGTGCCCCAGTCCCGGCGCCGCCGGCGGATTCTCAGGCAGATTCTCAGGCAGGGAAGGGGAGCTGATGTCCAAGAACACCCGCCGGATGGCGGTTCTGGTGGCCGCCGGGATGGCGCTGGCGGCCTGCGGCACCACCCACGAGAACGCGCCCGGCGCTTCGTCCGGCGCGCCCGCGGCCAAGGCCTGCAAGGGGCCCGGCGGCAAGTTCACCATCGGCATGAGCCAGGCGAACCTCGCCGAGCCGTACCGCGTGCGGATGGACGACGACGTCCGCAAGGCGGCGGCGGGCGTGCCGCAGTTCACCGTCCACTACTCCGACGCCGCGCAGGACAACTCCAAGCAGGTGGAGCAGGTCAACACGTTCCTGACGCAGAAGATCGACCTGCTGATCATCAGCCCCAACGAGGCGACGCCGCTCACCGGCGTCGTCAAGCAGGCCTACGACCAGGGCATTCCGGTGCTGGTGCTGGACCGCAAGGTGGACGGCGACGCGTACACGTCGTTCATCGGCGCGGACAACGTGGACATCGGGCGCCAGGCGGGGCAGTTCTTCGCCGAGAAGCTGTTGCCCCAAGGCGGGAAGGTCGTCGAGCTGAAGGGGCTCGCCGGCTCGACGCCCGCCAAGGAGCGCAGCGACGGCTTCGACAAGGGCATCGCGGGCAAGAACGTGAGCGTGATCGCGACGGCGGACGCGGACTGGTTGCGGGACAAGGGCCAGCAGCAGGCCGAGGCGCTGCTCAAGGCCCACCCGGACGCGCAGGCGATCTTCTCCGAGAACGACCCGATGGCCGAGGGCGCCCGGCTGGCCGCGCAGAACTCGGGCAAGCCGGACCTGCCGATCGTCGGCATCGACGGGCTGCCGGTGCCCGAGGGCGGCATCAAGGCGGTGGAGGCCGGCCGGCTGTCGGCGACGTTCGTCTACCCCACGGGCGGCGCGGAAGCCGTTGCCGCGGCGAAGAAACTGCTCGTCGACTGCCAGCCGGTGGCCAAGACGCAGACCCTCGGCACCCGGCTGGTGACCAAGGACAACGCCGCCGCTGTGTACGCAGAATACAACCGCGGCTGAGCGGTGACCGAGGACTACGCCGCGTAGGTGCAGGCGGAATACAACCGCGGCTGAGCAGAGGGGAAAGCATGGCTCGAATCGGCGTCCTGGCCATCTCCGACGGGCGCGACCACGTGCACCGCCGCAACACCGGGTTCATCCGGTCCAAACGGGACAGTTTCACCGCGGCGCTGGAGGCCGCGGGGCACGAGGTGGTCGTCGGCGATCTGGTGGCCACCAACACCGTCGCCACGGCGGCGGCGCGGGAGGTCGCGGCCGCGGGCGTGGACGTCACGGTCTTCTACTACGCGGTGTGGAGCTTCCCGCACTTCACGATGCTCGCCGCGGACGCGACCACGAGCCCGCTGCTGCTGGTCGCCAGCACCGACCCGGCCGAGCCGGGACTGGTCGGGATGCTCGCCGCCGGGGGCGCGCTGGACCAGATCGGCCGGGCGCACACGCGGCTGTGGGGCGCGCCGGACGACGCGTCACTGATCGGGGAGATCGGGGTGCGGGCGCGGGCCGCGTCGGCCGTGGCGTCGCTGCGCGGTTCGACGTTCGGGCGGTTCGGCGGACGGCCGATGGGGATGAACACGGCCGTCGCCAACACCGATCAGTGGATGCGGCAGTTCGGCGTGGACGTCGAGGAAATCGACCAGTACGAGCTGGTGCTGCGCGCGGAGCGGGCCGACGCCGCGGAGGCTGCCGGCGCGCGCGAGTGGCTGGAGCGCCTGGCGACCGTGCACTACGACGGCGAGAAGCTCACTCCCGAGCTGCTGGAGCGGCAGATCCGGTCGTACCTGGCGGTGCGCGACATCGTGGCGGAGCGCGGCATCGACTTCTCCGGCATCAAGGGCCAGCCGGAGCTGACGGAGAACTTCGCGACGATGGACGTCACGGAGGCGTTCCTGAACGACCCGTACGACTGGAACGGGCCCAAGGCCGTGCACGTCACCGCCACGGAGGCGGACATGGACGGCGCGCTGACCATGCAGCTGATGCACCGGATCACCGGCACGCCGGTGCTGTTCGCGGACGTCCGCCACTACCACGCCGACCGCGACATCTGGGACCTGTGCAATTCGGGCCAGCACGCGACCTGGTTCGCGGCACGCAGCGAGGACCCGGCGGCGAACCTGGCGAAGGTGCACCTGTACCCGGAGGTGTTCTTCTTCCCCGCGGGCGGCGCCTCGGTGCAGCACATCGCCGCCCCGGGCGCGATGACCCTCGCCCGCCTGACCCGCCTCTCGGGCGCCTACCGCCTCCAGCTCTTCCAGGGCGACTTCGAGTCCTACGACGACGCGACCAACGCCGCGCTGGCCGCGTCCTCGACCCCGGAATGGCCCCACGCCTTCGCCCGCCTCGACGTGCCCGCCCCGGTGTTCCTGTCGGGGTTCGGGGCCAACCACGTGCACGCCGTCCCCGGCGACGTCCGCGCCGAGCTGCGGGCTGCGGCGGAGCTGATGGGGGTACGGGTGGAGGAGTGGAGCCGCACGGACTGAGCGCGCCGGCGGTCGGTCGGAGCGGATGAGGTCTGGACCACAGTCGAACCCGGGTCCCGGCTGCCCGGACCGGCACGCTGAGCCCGGCGAGCTGGAGCCGGCGCGCTGCGACCAGCGGGCCGAGACCGGCGCGCTGGGGCTGGGCGCGAATGGGTCTGGACCTCTGTGAAGGCAGGCTGGAGGCCGCCGTGGCCATGAGGGCCTGACGCAGACCTCGACCAGCCGAATCACCTGGCTCCACCTGGTATCCGGCGCGTGACATCCGGCGCCCGGCCCGCGGAATCCAGCCCGTGGCACTGGCACCGGCATCCGGCGCGGCGGCCGGTGGGCACTGCCTGCGCCGCCACCGACTGCCCGGCCGGTCAGCCGTGCGCGCCGCGCCATTCGCCGCCGCCGACCTGGGCGACGCGCGCGGGCGGGAGAGGGTTTTCCGGGTGCGGGTCCTGTGGCCCTCGTCGCGATCGCTTGGCCGGGCCGGGAGCGGGGCTCACCATGGCTGAAGTGCGGGTGGTCCGATGTGGCCGCCGTCGAGACTCCCTTTCGAGTGGCCACTAATGCCGATGAGTGAGCGGATGAGACATAGGTCTCCACCAAAGGGGTGAAAGATCGACTGTCGGGCAGCTCGTAGTCTTACGGCGCGTTACTCATAGAGGAACATTCACGTTAGACCCCGAGAATGATCAAGCCGAGAACGAATCAAGGAGGTACCGCCATGGGCACCGAGAGCCCCGCCGTCCGCGCGACGGTCATCTTCGGGCTGCGCACGTTCGGGGCCGTCCCGCTGCCGGTGCGCGCCGACCTCGAGTACGACCCTTCGGACCCGTACGCGATTGCCGTGGGCTATCACGCCGGCCCGGGTGTGGTCCGCTGGCTCTTCGGCCGCGACCTGCTGGCCGACGGCCTGATCGCCCCCGCGGGTGACGGTGACGTCCGCGTCCGCCCGGCCGCCGACCCCTCGCGCGTGATCGTCGAGCTGAACGCCCCCGACGGCTCCGCCGTGCTGGAAGCCCCGGCCAGCGAACTCGCCGACTTCCTCGACCGCACCTACGACGAGATCCCGGCCGGCGACGAGGCGCTCTGGTTCGACTTCGACCACGAGCTGACCAAGCTCGCGATGCTCGACTGACCGACTCGCTCATCCGGCGAGCGGATCCGCCGGACCGGCCGAGTGCCGAACGGCTGCGGGGCCCGCACCGGGCCTCACGGCCGACCTCATGATCCTCACGCGGCAAATGCCGGAAGCCGTACGAGCCGTGTGATGCTGCCGCGGCTCCCGCGGTCATCAGCACACTCGCGGCACTTCGCCGCCCGTCGGCACCAGCAATCCTTTCTCAAGCCCCATGCGAGCTTGCGACTGCCGATCCATCGCGCTCGGCTTTCCGGCCGACGGCGACCGCGTGATCCTTCAGCAGGCGCTCAACAACCGTGGCCTGGCCTGGCGCGAAGGCTCGGCCACCGCTCCGGGGAAACGGCCGGCCGGCTCAACGCCGTGCACGCCAGGCTGTGCGCGGCGGTGGTCACGAATTCCGGACCTCGACCCGGTGCGGGTCCCCGGGTTCGGCTCGGCGCGCCTTGATCCCGCGACCCGGCCGGACCGTGGTCGAAAACGCTGTCTCCCTTGCTGTGCACGGGTTTTCCCGTTGCCCCGTGGTCGCCGAGACACGCATTGCGCAGCGTGGTCGCGGCGACCGGCACGTCCGGGCCACGCTCGTCGCCGGTGGCACCTCCGCAGGCGTGAGCGGGCACTCGCCCCCGCGGGTGGCCCGGGTTGACCTGTGTCCTCAGCGGCGTACGGTCATGGTGGTTGGCTGTTGTTCAAAACTTGTGCTCCGGTCAGCGCCTCCAGCAGATGTCTGCGGAAGGAGCGCACCATGACTACCCGGTTTTCCGTGTTCTCCGCCCCCACCGAGCTGACGGTCACCGTCACCGCACGCGAGGGCGTGCTGGTGCTGACCACGGTCGGTGACATCGACGCCGCCAGCGTTCCTGCCCTCGACGAGGCGCTGGTCACCGCGCTGGCCGGCCGCGAGCGGGTGGTCGTGGACCTCTCCCGCGCCGAATTCCTCGGCTGCGCCGGGATTCGCGTGCTCTGCGTCGCCGCCGAGCGGTGCCCGTCGCTCACCGTGGTGTCCGGCACCGGGCACGGGGTGCGGCGCTGCCTGGAGATCACCGAGGCCGGGCGGCACCTGACGATCCACGAGACGCTGGCCGCGGCGATTTCCCCGGTGCGGGACGGGGAATCGGCCACCTGATCAGGTCGCGGCGTTTCACCGCCGCGGGGCCCGGGTAGGCCGGGAAGATGACTGCCCAGACCGAGAACGTCCCGGAAATCGAGCTGAACAACGGCGTCGGCATCCCGCAGTTCGGATTCGGGGTCTTCCAGATCCCGCCGGAGGACACCGCCGCGGCGGTGCGGACCGCGCTCGAAGCTGGCTACCGCCATTTCGACACCGCTCAGCTGTACGACAACGAGCAGGGGGTCGGGGACGGCCTCCGCGAGTCGGGCGTGCCGCGCGAGGAAGTCTTCGTCACCACCAAGCTCGCCAACGACGCGCACGGCCACGACAACGCCATCACCGCGCTGGAAGGCAGCCTGCAACGGCTCGGGCTCGACCACGTCGACCTCTACCTGATCCACTGGCCGTTGCCGCACCAGGACAAGTACGTGCCCACCTGGCAGGGCTTCGAAGAACTGCTGCGGGCCGGGAAGACGCGCGCGATCGGCGTGTCGAACTTCCAGGTCGCGCACCTCGAACGGCTGGCCGAGGAGACCGCGACGGTGCCCGCGGTGAACCAGATCGAGCTGCATCCCGCGCTGCAGCAAACGGAATTGCGCGCCTACCACCGCGCGCACGGCATCGCCACGGAGGCGTGGAGCCCGCTCGCGCAGGGCGAGCTGCTGGAGGACCCGGTGCTCACCGACCTGGCCGGGAAACACGGGAAGACCGCCGCCCAGGTGGTGCTGCGCTGGCACCTGCAGCTCGGGAACATCGTGTTCCCCAAGTCGAAGACGCCCGAACGCATCCGCGAGAACATCGACGTGTTCGACTTCGAGCTGTCCGAGGACGACCTGGAGGCGATCGGCAAGCTCGACGACGGCCACCGCACCGGCTTCGACCCGGACACCTTCCGCGGGTAGCGCGCCGGTTTCCGTCCGCGACCGGCCGGGTACCCCCAGCGGGACCGAGCCAGGAAGGAGCGCCCGCATGAACACCAACGCGTACCTGTCTTTCCTCGCCGTCGGGATCGTGCTCGTCCTCATCGACGGGCAGGTCATCCACCGCAGCGGCCGGGGCTACCTGGAGAGTTCCTACGGCGACCCCGGCGCCGGCACGTCGATGACCCGGTTGGTGACCGTGCTGTTCCACTTGGTGGCACTGGGATTGCTGGCCCTGCTGTCCACGATTCCCTTGGGGGACAGCGATCTTCCGGGGGTGGTGGGCCGGCTCGGCGCGCTGCTGCTGGTGCTGGCGATCATCCACGCCGTCACGCTCGGCGCGCTGAGCCGCATTCGCGGCGAGCAGGTCGGCGAGGCCGTGGTGAACCGGCGGATGTCCCGCAGCGAGGCCGAGCAGCGCGGCGCCGTCGTCACCCCGGTGCCCGGCCAGGAGGGGAATTACCCCGACGTGAGCCCGTCGCTGGAGCACCGCGCGCCCTACTCCACTCCATGACCCGAAAAGATTGCTGACCCGAAAGATTCCTGCCCCGAAGGAAAAGGCCCGGATCCCGTCGTGGGATTCCGGGTCTTTCCTTGTGTGGTGGGAAAAGCGGTCAGTCGGGGCGCACGGCGGAGCGGATCTCGTCGACGAAGCCCGGGCCGGACATCAGCACCTGGCTGCCGGGTGGGCGGTCCGAGGTGGCGGGGTGGGGTGCGGTCGGGGCGGCGCGGCGGGCCTTGGCGATCTGGTCGCCCAGCTCCCGCAGTTCGTCGGCGCTGTGGGCCGCGCGCAGGCTTTCCACGACGCCGCGCTCGTCTTCCCGGATGTGCCGCCGGACGGCGCGGAGCAGGGCGCTCACCAGGCGTTCGAAACGGGGTTCCTGCGGCCCGGCCGCTTCCAGCCCCCGCATCAGGTCGTCGGCCTCGGCGAGTTGCCTGCTGCCCGCCGCGCCGGGCAGGTGCTGCTGCTCGGCGACGGTGTGCCGCGCGAGCGTGGCCAGCAGGTGGTCGGCCAGGTCCTTGCGGTTCTCGGGGCTGCCCTGCCCGAGGTCCAGCTCGGTGCAGAGCCGGCCCAGGATCCGGTGGTCCTCGAGCAGGAGGTCGGTCAGGTCGGTGCTGCGCATGCGATCGGGGTACCCGGCCGCGGAACGGCGAATCGCCGGTGTGCGGCCGACCTGATCGTGGGTACCCCTGGAGGAACAACCGCCCACGGAGACGAGGAGCCACCGGCATGAGAGGTCCGGTCACGGGGATCGAGCGCGAGCGCAAGTACGAGATCGGCGAGACGACCGGGATCCCGGGGCTGATCGGGGCCGGCCCGGTCCGCGGCCAGGAGGCGCCCGCCGAGCACCTCCTGGACGCCACCTACTACGACACCGCCGGCTTCGCGCTGGCCAGAGCGGGGATCACGCTCCGGCGGCGCACGGGCGGCGGGGACGCGGGGTGGCACCTCAAGCTGCCGATCGGGCCCGACACACGCGAGGAGCTGAGCGTCGCGCTCGGCGCCGACGTGCCGAAGGAGCTGTCGCGGCTCGTGCGCGCGTACACGTTGGGCCACCGGCTGGTGCCGATCGCGCACCTCAAGACCGACCGCTTCGCGCACCGGCTGACCGATCGTGACGGGCACGCCGTCGCGACCCTCACCGACGACCACGTGACCGGCGAGGCCGGCGGCGACTCGGCCCGGCTGGACCGGTGGCGGGAGCTGGAGATCGAGCTGGCGCCCGAGGTCGCGCCGGACGTCCTCGACGAGCTGGAACGCGCGTTGACCGGCGCGGGCGCGAAGGTGTCACCGTGGCCCTCGAAGCTGCGACGGCTGATCGGGGACCGGGTGCCCGCGCGGAAGAAACCCGCGAAGCGGCCCGACGCGGGCGCCGTGGTCGTCGGGTATCTGCGGGAGCAGGCCGACCGGTTGCGCCAGGCGGACGTGGGCGTGCGGCGTGACGTGGACGACTCCGTGCACCAGCTGCGTGTGGCCGTGCGGAAACTGCGGAGCGCCCTGCGGACCTTCGGGTCCATTGTGGATGGTTCGGCGACGGTGGAGCTGAGGGCCGAGCTGAAGTGGCTGGGACAGCGGCTCGGGCCGGCGCGGGACCTGGAGGTCTCCGCGGACCTGGTGGCCGCGGGCCTCGACCGGCTGCAGCCCGAGCTGGTGGTGGGTCCGGTGCGGCAGTACGTGACGCGGTATTTCGCGCGGGAGCAGGCCGTGGCGCGGGAACGGGTCGTGGAGACGCTGGACGGCAAGCGGTACCTGAGGCTGTTGCGTTCGCTCGAGTCGGTGCTGTCGGAGCCGCCGTTGACTGCCGCGGCCGGAAAGCCCGCGCGGACGGGTCTGCGGAAGCCGGTGCGCAAGGCCGTGCGGAAGATGGAACGGGCGGAGAAGGCGGCGCGGGGGCTTTCCGGGAAGGCGCGGGAGGTGGCGCTGCACGGAGTGCGGAAGAAGGCCAAGCGGGTCCGGTATGCGCTGGACGTGGTCCGGCCCGTGGCGAAGGTGGGGGCTTGGCGTAAGCGCGTGAAGGGCGTCCTGCGGGAGCTGGGGCGGCACCAGGATGTCGTGGTGAGCCGGGAAGTGCTGTACCGGCTGGGCATCGCGGGCTTCGGGGACGGGGAGAACACGTTCACGTTCGGCGTGCTGCTCGGGCGGGGTGACCGGCTCGCGAAGGGGCATCGGGAGGGGTTCTCGCGGGCCTGGCGGGGGTTGCGGGGGAAGAAGCGGCCGGGGTGGCTTTCCTGAGCTGGTCGCCGGTGAGGGGCTTGCTGCGGGAACGGCTGCGGCGCCGGGCGTGGTGGGTCCGGGATGGGCGGGCGTGGCTGCGGAGTTCGGGCGGCGGCCGGCGCCGACGAGGGCTGAACGTGCTGGTCAAAGGGTCGCTGCAGGCACCGTTGAACCGGCGGGCCCGATCGTCCGTGTGGTGGGATGACGGCGAACGGGCAGGAGGCCAGGATGCGGTTCCACCAGGACGGGCCGGTGGTGTTGGTGCTGCCGGGCAACGTCGACGACCTCACCGAGCCCAGTGGCGGCAATACCTACGACCGCCGGATGTGCGGGAGCCTGCCGGGGGC
>DASXYS010000223.1:0-38008 GCA_036502365.1 Amycolatopsis sp. | reverse complement strand
CCTCTGGCCGTGATGAACCGAAGTCGCTCAACGGGGTTGTCACTTGTCTGCGGGATTGAGGGCCCGGAATGCCAGCCCGGCGGCGATGCCTGCGGCGAGCTGGGCGACGATGTACACCCAGATCGTCGACCAGGCGAACAGTCCGGCGGTTGCCCCGCCGAGCGCTACGGCCGGATTGAACACACCGCCCGAGATGCCGCCCACAGCGAAGGCACCGGCGACGACGGTGAAACCGATCGCCAGGCCGAAGAACTCGTTGTTCGCCTGATCCTTGCTGGTGGCGACATTCAGCACCACGTAACACAGGGCGAAGGTGACGAGCACCTCGACCACGGCGGTGGCCGCCTCGCTGTGGCCGGACAGGGACAGGGTCTTGACCACCGTGGGGTCGACGACCGCACGGGCCAGCGCACCGGCGGCCGCGGCGCCGACGATCTGCGCGATCCAGTAGCCGAAGACCTCACGGACCGCGATCCTGCGGCGAACCAGGGCCGCCAGCGTCACAGCCGGGTTGTAGTGGCCGCCGGAGATGTGCCCGCCGGCGTAGACCATCACCATCAGAGTGGCGCCGGCCGCCAGCGGAACGAAGGTGCTACCGCTGAGCGCCGCCACCCCGACGGCGAAAGTCAGGAAGAACGTGCCGATGAACTCGGTCACGTATTTCCGCGTTGCCACTCCGTGCACGGCCGCGGGGGCCGGGCGTGCCGGCGCTTCCTCCCGTGCGGTCGGTCCTCTCATCGGATGCGCTCCTTAGCCTGGTTGCTCACGTGTTCGTTCCGTCGTCGCGATCGGACAGCACGGAGTCTCTTGCCAGGGTTGGTGATTCGGCATCACATAGTTCTGGTGATCTTTCCTGGCTCCTCTCCGGATCGCGGTTCATGAATCACCAGGATCATGTGATGCCGGCTCACCAAGCCGGGCAGCACGATGGACCGTGGTGACGACGAGAGGCTGGACATGACGCCATGGACGAACCAGCGACATCAGTCTGTTACGAGATCCGCATCCGTGGATTGCTGGGCGAGACCCTGCTTGGTGCGTTCCCGGGCCTCCGTACACGGGCGCACGGAATGGACACCGTGCTCACCGGAGCGCTGCCTGACCAACCGGCCTTGTACGGCGTGCTCGGCCAGATCGAAGCGCTCGGCCTGGAGCTGCTCGAACTCCGTCGCGCGCAGCCCCACGACGCCGGCCACTATCCGTCCTCGATGGACAGATCCTGAGCTTGGAAAGGAAAGACCGATCATGGCAATGGAACTGGTGCCGCTGTGCACAATGCGGCTGCAGAGCAAGCCCGCGATCGAGGTCGGCGCAGGACCGGCCGGAACACGGCTGATCATCGATTGCGTCAGCGTCGAGGTCAAGGGTGAGCGCCTGAGCGGGCAGATGGAAGGACGCACCACTGGTGACTGGATCCTGATCGGTCCGGAGGGCACGGGCACGCTGGATGTCCGCGAGACGATTCGTACCGATGACGGCGCCCTCGTCTACGTGCAATACCACGGCCGGCTCGATGGATCGCGCGGGCTCAAGCCCCCATTGACGGTCTACGTCGCTCCGCGCTTCGAGACCGGTGACGAGCGGTACGCGTGGCTCAACCGGATTCAGGCCGTGGGCAAAGGCACGATCAACGAGGACCTGTCGGTCGACTACGAGTGGTACGAGATTCGCTAGCGGAGGTTCCGCTGACGCGTGCGGTGAGACTCGCCGAGTACGGCGGGCCGGACGACCTCGTCCTCGCGGAACTGCCGGATCTCTCGTCCCTCTGCGGGCTGGTGTCGTTCGTCCGGCCGAGGTTTCGGTTGGTGGCCGAGGGAATCAGCCGCTGAAGAGATCCGCGGCGCGGGCCGCATCGTTCGGACGGCGGTATTCCCGGGCGGCCTCGAGCACCGCGACGCTGTCGTCGCGGACGCCCACGGTGATCCGCGTGCCGACGGCGGAGGTGCTCACCGTGACACCGCCTTCGCGCAGGTGCTCCGCGAAGCCGGGCTCACCGGGGACCAGCACGAAGTTCGCGGCGCTGTCCACCACGGCCAGGCCGCAGGCCCGCAGTCCGGCGGTCAGCCACGCCCGTTCGGCCCGCAGCCCGGTCATCCGCGCTTCGTGCTGCCCGGTGTCGCGCAGTGTCTCGATCGCCGCCGCACAGGCCAGGTCGGACACCGTGAACGGCATCGAGCAGGTGCTGAGCGCGGCGACCAGCCGCGGCCCCGCGACCGCGTAGCCGATCCGCAGCCCGGCCAAGCCGTAGGCCTTGGAGAACGTCCTGGTGACCACCACGTTCGGCCTCGACGTCGCCAGCTCCGCCGAGGATCGGAGGTCGGCGTTTTCGTCGAACTCCCGGTAGGCCTCGTCGATCACGACGACGACCTCGTCCGGCACCCGGGCGACGAACTCCGCGAGTTCGCCCGGCCCGGCCCGGCGCCCGCTGGGGCTGTGCGGGTTGATCACCGCGATCAGGGCCGGCCGCTCGGCGACGGCGATCTCGGCCAGCCGCGCGAGGTCGGTGCCCAGCTCGGCGGTCAGCGGAACCTCGACCGGCACACCGCGCTGCTGGCGGGTGTAGATCGGGTACATCTCGAACCCCGGCACGGCGTAGGCGACCTTCGCGCCCGGCGGCACCGCCGCGCGCCAGATCAGGTCCAGCACCCGGGAACTGCCCGCGCCGAGGACGACGTCGACGGGCCGGCAGCCGTTGCGCTCGGCAACCAGCTCCATGAGCCGGGCCTGCCACGCGCCGGAGGGATACCGGTTCACCTGCCGGAGGAGCTCTTCCCAGGGCCCGAGCAGCACCGCGTCGGGCGGGAACGGGAGTTCGTTGCGGTCGAGGCGGGCCGACGGTGCCACGGTGTCAGCTCCCGGCCGGCGCGGTGGCGGGTTCGGGCAGCGCCCCCAGCTGACGGTGCAGCCCGAGCAGGTCCATCTCGTCCCAGTGCTGCGCGAGCAGGCCGTCCTCCACCAGGAAGATGTCGATCAGGCCCACCGAGAACACGCGGCCGGTGGGCGCGAGGCCGAGCATCTCCCCGACCTGCCTGCCGCTGAAGGTCATCCGCGCCACGATTTTGTCGCCCTCGACGACCAGGTCCCGCACCGACAGCTCGAGGTCCGCCACGACGGAGCACCACCGGCCGACCACCGCCTTGAACGCGGCCCGGTCCGGCACCGCGGGATTCGGGTGGCGGTAGTCCGCGGCGAGGCAGCGGTCGAGCAGCTCCGGATTCCCGGTGTTGTAGGCACTGACGAAATCGCCGACCAGACGCTCGGCGGTCGCTCGGTCCATGGTTTCCCTGCTTCCTGGTTCGAAACCGGTCTTCGCCGGGCTCAGTGCGCCGCGCCGGCCACGGTGTCCGCCCGGGTGGCCAGCTCGGCCGACCCCGGCGGGTTGACCGGCGCGACCGGCAGGCCGAGCGCGGTCGAGGCGATCAGCTCGCAGGCATCGGCGTTGCTGTACGGGTGCACGGTGCCCGCCCGGACATCGCGCAGCGCGCGGTCGTAGACCGAACCGGGCTTCAGCGCCGGGGACCCGGCCAGCTGCACCACCCGGTCGACGACGGCCACCGCGTTGTTCGTGCCGGCCAGCTTGGCCATCAGCACGCGGGACATGCCCTCCTGGACGCCCAGCTCCGTCCACAGGCTGTTGCCCATGACCTCCTCGGCGGTCCGCGAGATCATCGCGCGGGCGCTCTCCACCAGCATCTCGCACTCCGCGATCGTGGTCTGGGCGAACGCTCGGTGCTGCCAGCCGCGCTGCCGCACGTCACGGACGCACTGCTCCAGCGCGCCGACGGCGATGCCGAGGTAGACCGCGCCGAACGACGGCATCGCCCAGCCCCACAGCGTCTGCAGCAGGGTTCCGTCCAGGTGGCCTTCCGGGAAGCTCAGCGTGACCGCGGAATCGGGCACCTCCACGTCGTGCAGCTCGACGTTGTCGCTGCACGTCGCCCGCATCCCGGAGCTGCGCCAGGTACCCGTCTTGACCTCCAGTCCGGGTGCGCCGGCGGGGACCCGGAAGACCAGGACCCTCGGCCCGTCCGGGTCGTCTTCGCACACCGCCATGGAGGTGAGGTGGGTGGCGACCGCGGTACCCGTGCCGAAGGTCTTCCTGCCGGTCACCAGATAACCGCCGTCGACGCGCACCGCCTTGCTGCCGGTCGAGCGCACCAGCGCGTGGCCTGGCTCCGCGGTCGCCCCGGCGAGGAAGACGGTCCCGCGTGCCGCGCCGCGCAGCAGCTCCGCCGCCGGCTCGCTGCCGGTGCCGCGCCAGACCCGGGCGAGCTGCCCGGTCATCGACAGGTGCATGTTGACCACGAGCGCGGTGGAACCACAGCCGGCCGCCAGCCGGTCCTGCGCGACGACCATGTCCGTCAGGTCGCCGCCGAGGCCGCCCAGCTCTTCGGGCACGGTGAGCCCGAGGTAGCCGCTCTCCCGCAGCTCGTCGATGTTGCGGTGCGGGAACTCGCCACTCTCGTCGAAAGCCGCCGCCCGCTCCCGGAACCGATCGGCCATCTCCTCGGCGAGCGCCGCGAACCGGCCGCTCCGCACCCCGGTGTTGATCTTCATCCGCGCCGCCTCGCTTTCACCGCTGTTCACCGGGTTCTTCAGGGATCGGACCGAGTTCCGCGGTGACCAGCCAGGTACGGGCCACTCCCGGCACGCTCCTGGCCGGGGTGCGGGGCACCCGCCTGCCGACCGAGCTGTCCACATCGGACGGTTCCACGACGGTGGCCCGCCAGGCGTGCCCGGCCAGCCACCGCTCCGGTTCGGCGACGCCGGACTGCCACGGCCGCCCCTCGGCACGCATCGAGGCCAGCCAGTCCCGCATCCACGGCGCCCGGTAGGTGTCCGTGTTCACCTGCTCGAGCCCGAGCCGGCTGCCCGGCGCGGACAGCCCGCTCAGCTCCCGCACGACCGCGTCGGCCTCGGCCTCGGTCAGGTAGTAGAGCAAGCCCTCGACGAGCCAGACCGTCGGTGTGCCGGGATCGAAACCAGCCGCGCGCAACGCGGCGGCCCAGTCGTCCCGCAGGTCCGCCGGCACCACCCGGCGCACGCAGGACGGATCCCCGAAGCCCTCGTCCCGCAGGAGCTTTTCCTTTGCCTCCAGCAACTCCGGCAGGTCGAGCTCGAACACCCGCGTGCCGGGTGGCCAGTCCAGCCGGAACGCCCGGCTGTCGAGCCCCGCGGCCAGCAGCACCACCTGCCGCGACCCGCCCGGCCCGGTCGAGGTGGCCAGGTAGTCGTCGAAGAACTTCGTGCGCACCGCGAGCACGTCGAACCGCGGGGTCGGCGCGGAGCGGAACTGTTCGAGCAGCGGCGCGTTGCTGCGCTCGGTGAAGGCGACCGCGAGCCGGTCGGTGAACAACCCGCCCGCGCGGACCGTCTCGGCGGCCCGCGCGTGCGCGATCCACTCGGCGGTGCCGCCGACCCCGGTGGTCACCGCGCCTCGTCGGCGATGGGTGCTTCCGGCGTACCGGCCGCCACGGTCTGCAGGCCGCGCTCCAGTGCGTCACGCAGCATCCGCTGCTGCATCCGGCGCATCATCCGGTAGTAGATCTCGCCCGGCTTGTTGCGCGCGCGCAACACGACTCCGAGGCGCGCGATGGAGCCGGTCACCAGGAACGACACCCGGTAGTCCCACAGCGGGTCGGTGTCGCCCATCACGACTTCACCGTCCTCGACGCTGTAGACCTGCCACGGGCCGAAGCGATTGCCGGTGGCGAGCTCGGGCATGGCGCGCTTGCGGTGGCTGGTGTTCGGCTCCAGGCCGAACGGCTTGAACAGCACGCCCTGCACGCGGGTCAACGCGTCGGCGACCGGCTGGAGCCGCTCCGGCACCAGGTTGGGCCGGGCCAGCGCGGCGCGGGTCAGGTCCGGCGCGGTCACCTCCGCACCCGCGGGCAGATCGACCTCGACGGCCGACGCGTTCAGGTAAGGGGACCCGTCCCGGAAAGTGGCGAGCCCGGTCCCTTCGGGCACGGCGCAGTCTCGGAATCGCATGCGATCACTCCCTACATGGGCGATTTGGGGTGTTATTCGTCGGCTAGGCCGGAAAATGCCGGTTCAGCCACCCGTTCGCCGCGGCGAACCACTGCGTCGAGTTGTCGTGCAGATTGAGCACGTGCCCAGCGCCGGGCAATACATATCCCTCAAGCTGCGCAGCGGGTGAATAAAAGGATTGTTCATTCCGGATAATCGCGTGGTAATCCGTGCACGGGAACGAGAGCGGACCACCGCAGAAAAGCTGGTCGTTTTCCCCGACCGCGGCCAGGACCGGAACCGAAACCGCTTTCGACACCGCCGGATCCGCGGCCGCGGGTATGGTGCTTTCCTCACCCGTAGTCACGGTGGACTTCGTCGCCTCGTCCGCGCCGATGACGAGCGGTGAAGAATCGGCGGCGTCGTAGAAGTAACCCGCCCGTACGCCGGCCACCGTCGTCAGATAGCCGGGGGGTTCGGTCGCACCGGCGAACCGGGGATCCTCCGCGGCCGGGTGCATATCGCCGAACAGCGTGCCCAGCTTGGGGCCGTAGGAATGCAGGAAACCGCTGGCCACGACCCCGTCGACGTCGTGGTGGGTGGCCGCCTCGACCAGCGCGACGCTGGTGCCCACGGAATGCCCGACCAGCACGATCCGGTCGAACCGCCCACCTGGCCCGGCACCCGACCGCAGCAGGCCGACGACCTGGTGCACCGCGTCCGCCTCACTGGCCATGGTCAGCAGGTCCGCCGGCGGCCGGCCGCTCCCACCGGTGCCCGGGCGATCGACGGCCAGTACCGGCTGCCCGTGCGCGACCATCCAGCCGACGTAGGAAGGCTTCCCGGGCGTGGAAGGCAGCAGCCAGTACCGGCTGTCGTAGGTGGCGCCGGCCAGGAGGACCTGCAGCGGCCGCCGGCCCCGGTCGCCCACCGGCACGCAGAGCAGACCGCTGACCTGCGCCGACGTGCCGCCGGCCACCGTCACCGGAAACCGGACCCGGTTACAGGTGGAGCCCGGAGCAGCCGGGGACCCACCGGCCGGGGAGCCGGCCGAGACCACGGCCAGGCAGCCGGCCAGCACTGCCAGCACCGTGACGGCTCGCGCCGTCACCCCGGAAAACCGGCGAAAAAGACCAGGAAAAAGCACGAGATCTCGTCCCCCAAGACTGAGTCGTCCTCGGACAGCAGCGAGCACGCACACGTCGAACCGTCCGGCGTCGAATGACGCCGGCACCGCGCCGGTACCGCTGAAAGCTCGATTCTCAGAGCGTCCCCATTACGCTCTGCTATCAGAAAACATGGCTATCAGAAAACATGGCTAGCACGAAACATGGCGATCAAGAAAAGAAAACGGGTCCCCAGTTCAGCCTGCTCCGGACGATCGCCGCGGTCACGCGGCGTCCCTGCCAGTACGTCCGGCGCAGTGGCCTCATTCAACCGCGACCCCTACGGGGTGTCAAGGGTCAACCGACTACGGCCGCTGTTGGTCGTACCGATTCGAATTCCCATGGCGCCACCGGATCGGCAGTAGACAGATCTGTATCCGTATGGTTCCGTGAATCAGCCCCAGCTTGGCGGGCAAGTACCAACGCGCATCCTTATCAAGTGCGTGGCATCAAGTGCGCGGCCGAGATGCTGGGGGCATCCACAAAATGCAGCGGCGGTCTGCCGTCTGCTTATCCTGGTAATGGAAGGGTGATTACATGAGCGCACCGACCTCAATTCAGGCGAACGTGGGCGTTGCGGGCCTCACCGGCCTCGACACCGACACGCTGGAGATCAGCGACTACCTGGACGAGACGCTGCTCGACTCGCACGACCTGACCGAGACGATGGCCAGCTCGTCGTCGTGCACGACCTGCATCTGCACCTGCAGCTGCAGCTCCTGAGCCAGGTAGCTCACACCACCGAGGACCGCTCCCGTCGCCGGCACCGGGCGGGAGCGGCCCTCGGCCACCCGGAGTTCCCGGGCGAACCGGTGTGCGCGGCACAGAAAGGACTCGGCAGGTGCGACCAGTGATTCTCGTGCACGGCCTGATGGGCACCGCGGCCGCGCACTACGGACCGTGCGAAAGCCTGTGGACCCATCCGGTGGTCACCGTCGGCCTGCCCGGCCACGGCACGGACCGGGAGCTGCCGGAGCATCCGGCGCCGGTCGCCATCGACCGGGTCCGGGCGGCGATCCGCGCGCAGCCCGAGCCGCCGCTGGTGGTGGGGCTGTCCTACCTCGGCGCGGCCGTGGCGCTGCACGCGGCCGCGGCCGAAGGCGCCGAAGCGGTCCACGGTGTCGTGTTGTCCGGCTATTCGCTGATCGTGCGGCCGAGCACCCTCGGCCGCTGGCTCGCCGCGTTCATCGGCATGGCCGCCGGCCAGCAGCGGACCCGGGACCACTTCGCCGAGGCGCACGGCCCCGGCTGGGAACACCTGCTCACCACGACGACCGCCGAGCTGGACGACGGCTGCCTGCGGCTGCCGCAAGCAGCCGACCTCACCAGCCTCGGACAGCCGGTGCTGCTGATCAACGGGGCACTGCTGGAAAACGAACGGCTCGCGGTCCAGGCCGCCGCCGAAGCCGGCGCGGACGTCGCCGTGGTCGCCGGAGCCGGGCACCTGGTCCCGCCCGACAGCCCACGCACCTTCGTCGCGGCGGTCGAGGAGTTCGGGGACCGGATCACCAAGCAGCGCACCACATTCCACGAACGCCGCCGCGCCGCCGCACGGACCGCCGCGGCCACAGCTGCGCCAAGTGCATCCCGGCCGGCCGGGCGGGACGAGCCCGTTCCCGCGACGCATGGAGGTGCCGCATGACCGCGCGACCGGAGCAGCAGATCCGGCTCAGCCCGCACGGTGTGGTCCGCGTCTGCGGGATCCCCGCGTCCGTCCTGGGCGAGCTCAGCTCGGCGAAGGTCGCCGGGCTCGCCGACGAGCTGAGCCGGGCCGACCAGGACTGGGCCGCGTGCGCGCCCGCCGTCGCCGAGGCGCTCACCGCGGTGGTGCCGCTCGTGGCCGACCGCGCGCGCCGCAGCAAAGTGCTGGCCCTGCGCCGCACCCTGCACCAGGCCGGCGAGCTGACCGAGGCCCAGCTGCGGCCGATCACCACGCTGCCGGAAGCAGCGCGGGTGCCCGGCCTCGCCGAACTCGGCACGCTCGCCGCCACCCGGACCGACCTCGCCGAACGCCTCGTGGCCGAGTACGACCAGGCCTGGACCACCGAGCAGCGGGTGCTGTCCGGCGTCGCCCGTCGTCCCGAGCTGCGCACCACGGCCCAGCTCACCTCCGACGGCATGCTGCACAACCTCGACCGGTTCGCCGCGGACGTCGACCGGGGCGAGGCGCGCGGCAAACGCGCCCGCACCACCGAAGCGACGCTGGTGAACCTGGTCAGCCGCGGGGCGCTGAAGCCGTCACCGTTCGGTCAGCTGGTCTACACCAGGCCGTTGTCGATCCGCGACGGACCCGGCGCGGACAGCGCGGATCCCGTTGCCCGGCAATCGGTTTGCCGGTTGCCGCGGCAGCTCGTGAACTGGGTGGAGCGCACGCTGGCCGACCACCTCGCCGGGCAGCCCGGGTACGACGGCACCGTCGTGCTGCGTCGCGCACCATACGCGGCGGCCTCGGCGAAGGGCGTCGTATTCATCGTCCGGGGGCGGGACGGCACGCACACCGCCGCGGCGGCGGAGCGGATCGTGCGGGTCCAGCCGTCGCCGGTGCTCGGCGTTGTCCTCGAACTTCCCGCCGATCAGCCGATCACGGTGCGGGAACTAAGAAATCGCTGCGCCGGACTGTCCGAAACGGACAGTGTGGTGGCGGATCTGATCGACCAGGGCGTGCTGGCCAGGGACCTCGACCTCGGCGAGCAGGAACCCGATCCCCTCCCCCGGATCGCCGAAATCCTGCGCGGCGCCGACGAGCGGCTGCGTGCCTGCGTCGACGTCCTGGGCGAAGTGGAAGCCACCTTCGGCGCCGCGGACACCGACCGGCGCAGCGAACTGCTCGACCGCGCCCGCACCGCCGTCGCCGAACTGGCCGAACTCTGCGCGGTCCCGCTGCCGCCGCTGGACACGGCACGGACCCTGGTCTACGAGGACTCGGTCATCACCACCGCGCAGCACGAATCGGCGGGCCACTGGCAGGGCTACCTGCCCGCACTGTCCACAATGCACCGGCTGATCCCGCTCTTCGACGACGACGCCCACGTGCGCGCGATCGTCGCGCAGGTGGTGGTCGAGGCCTTCGGACCGGGGCCGCACCGGCTGCTCACCCTGTACTCGGTCATGTCGACCCCCAAGCTGCAGGCCCTGCTGACCGCGCGCCTGGTGGACGTGACCGCGCCGGTCCCGAGCGAGCTTCGGCGGCTCCAGGACGAAATCCTGCACCAGCCCGAGCTTGGCCCAGGACTGGCGGAGGTCCGGCTCGACGGCGACCGGCTGGCCGCGATCACCGAGCGGACCCCCGGCTGGGTGTCCCGCTGGCCGCGGGTGCACTGGCAGGTCCAGCGCCAGTGCGCCGGGCCGGACGAGCTGCTGGTCGTCAACGGCGGGGCCACCGGCTACGGCCGGGCGATCTCGCGGTTCGCCACGGCCTACGCGCTCGCGCCGCGCCCGGCCACCGGCTTCACCGAAGCGGTCCGCGCCGACATCGCCCTCGACGACGATCCGGCCGCCCCGCTCACCGACCTGTCCGCGGTGCTCGGCATCAACGCGAACGTCCATCCCCCACTGCTGGGCACTCACCTGCGTTACCCGTGCGGCACCCCGAAGGACTGGGGCGGCACCGGCATCTCGCTCGAGGACTGCTGGGCGGAGGTCGAGCCGACGACCGGAAAGCTGGTGCTGCGCCACGGAAAACAGGGACCACCGCTGCGGCTCGTGACGCTGAACTTCCTGCTCAACGACCTCGCGCCGCAGCTGTACCGGTTCCTGAACTTCTTCGGCATCGGCAGCCTGGGCAACCTCGCCTGGTGGGACCGCGTCGACCAGCGCGCCGGTCACGGCACCGAGGTCCGGGTCTACCCGAGGCTGCGCTTGGACAACGTCGTGCTGGCCCGCCGGACCTGGAAGATCCCACCGGCCGAGCTGCCCGATCCGGCCACTTCGGACGGTGCGGCGGCCTACCGGGAGGTGCGCGCCTGGCAACGCTCGCTCGGGCTGCCGGACCAGGTGTTCTGGCGCGGTTTCACCGTGCCGGACCCCCTGGTCGCGGTCTCCGACGAAGAGCGGGCGCGGCTGACCCGGACGCTGGTGAGCTTCCCCAGCGCGGCCGAGCGCAAACCGGCGTTCCTCGACTTCACCAGCGTGACCAGCGTCCGCACCTGGCTGCGGGCGCTACGCCGGGCCCCCGGCGAGCTGACCGTGCAGGAGTGCCTGCCCGCGCCCGGCGGCGACGGCGCCGGGCAGATCGATCCCCTGTCCACCCGCGAGTTCACCATCGAGACGTCAGGACGGGTTCGATGACCGGTACCGAGCTGACCTGGCTGTCGGCCCACATCTTCTACCACGGCAACAGCGACGAGCTGCTCACCGGAGCGGTGCTGCCGCTGTTCGACGAGCTGTTCGCGGACGGCCTGCTCCGGCGGCGGTTCTTCCTGCGCCACTGGGAACGCGGACCGCACGTGCGGGTCCGGTTGCAGGTCGAAGCCGGGCAGGCCGACGCGGTGCGCGCCCGGGTGGCGGACCGGATCACCGGCCACCTCGCCGAGCACCCGGGCCCGGCCGACGCCGACCCCGAGCGGCTGCGGGCGTCGCTGCGCAAGCTCAGCCTGCTCGAACACGGCTCCGACGCCGACCCCGAGCTGCGCGCCGCGGAGCCGGCCAACACCTTGCGCTGGATCGGCTACGTGCCCGAGCTGGCCAAGTACGGCGGCCCCGCGGGCCTGGCGGTCGCCGAGGACGTGTTCGACGTGAGCAGCCTGCTCGCCGGGCAGGTGCTGCGGCAGGTCGGCAGCGACAACGCCCGGCTGGGCATCGCGCTGCAGCTGTTGCTCATCGCCGGCCGCTCACTCGGCCTCGACGACGCCGGGCTCGCCGTTTTCCTGCGCTCCTACCAGGAACGCTGGCAGGGCTACCTGCCGGACGCGGACGCGATGCTGGCCGCGTGGGCCGCGCAATACGAGCACCAGCGGGACCGGTACCGGTCGCTGGTCGCCGACCTCGCCGAAGAACGCCCGATCGGCAAGGGCCTCGGCGAGCACTGGGAACGCACCCTGGACACCGCGGTCGCCCGGCTGCGGCCGCTGGTCGAGGACGGGAGCGTCTGGCCGTCCGATGTGGACCGTGCCGCGCCGCCGTTCGTCGCCATCGCGGCGCTGCTCTGCCAGTACCTGCACACCACCAACAACCGGATGAACGTCCGGCCGCAGGGCGAGTGCTTCATCGCCTACCTCGCCCACCGCGCGGTCACCGAGCAGATGTCCCGTCCCCATGCGCTGGCGGACGCGGCGGGGAAGGAATGACGAGCATGCCCACCGACAACCGTGGAGACCTGACCGTGAACGTGCCGTGGTCGGTGCAGGAGGACATCCTGCTCGACGTCGCGGCCCCGACCCTCGACCATTCGGTCGAGGTCGGCGAGACCCGGAGCTGGTTCTACCTCAGGGAAAGCTTCGAGGGCCGCCCGTATCTGCGGCTGCGCATCGACTCCGACAGCCCGTCGGTGGCCCGGCGGCTGTCCGCCCGGATCAGCGAGAGCGTCGGCGCGGCGGCCCGGGAGGACCTGTTCGACCACCGGCCCTACAACCGGGAGCACGACTGGCTCGGCGGCCCGGCCGGGGTCGGCCTGGCGGAGTCGTTCTGGGCCGAGACCACCCCGCTCGCGCTCGAGGCGCTCCGCCTGACTCGCGGGGATCGCGCGCTGCGCATGGCCCTCACCTTCGATCTCCTGGTGTGCAGTGGCGCGCTGCTGGCCAGCCGGCTGCCGCCCAGCGTCGGCAAGCACGGCTTCAAGGCCGGGTACCTCTCCTATCTGGCCACCTTCGAGGGCTACCTGCTGCTGATCCGCGACCCGGAGGCCACCCGGGCCCGGCACGCGAAGCGCTACGAGGCGAACCGGGACAAGCTCCGGCCGAGGCTGCGCACCCTGGTCGACGGCATGCACGACCCGGACGGCGAGCTGGCCGACCTGCCGCCGCTGGCCGCCCGGTGGGTGAGCACGCTGCGCGGTTACCTGCCTGCCATCCAGCAGGGCTTCGACGAGGGCCGGTTTTTCCTTTACGCCACCCCGAAAACCAACGAGCTGGCCAAGCTGACCGCGTCACCGGACGGGCTGTACCGGCGGCCGAAGGTGCCCTGGCTGGCCGATCTGCCCGAGCCGCCGGTCGCGGGCATCCACCGGGCCATCGCCGACAACCAGTACTACCAAGGGATGATCCGCGAAGACCGGCGCTTCCTGGCTTCCCGGCTGGCCCAGGCGTACGTGAACTGGCACCTGTTCCGGCTCGGCTTCCAGCTGGCCGACCGGTACTCGCTGTTCTACCTGGTGGCGCGGTCCTTCGAGGAGGAGTACGACCTCGACGCGGCCGAGCTGATCCGCTCCGTGCGGCCCGAGGCCGAGGTCGCCGGATGACGACCACGCCCTTCGCCGCCGCGACGGCGTCCGGTACGGCACCGCTGGACGCCGCGGGCGTCGACGGCTTCGTCCGCCGGCTGCGGGGCACCTTCACGGAGATCTACCCGGCGAACTGGCAGATCGACTGGCAGAACGTGCCGAGCCCGTTCCGCTGGTACGACGAGCTGCCCCGGATCGACCTGCCCCCGTTGCCCCGCAAGCTTGTCCGGGGCGACGGGGCCGCCGCCGGCCGGGTCATCGGCCGCGGGAGCGCGGACTGGCTCGGCGCCCTGCTGCACGCGGGGTACGGGCTGACCGGGGTGCGCTGGTACCCGGAGGGCATCGCGAAGAGCAGTCCCGAGGAACCCACGCCGGTGCACCGCGACCCGCACTACCAGCTGCGGCGCACGGTCCCGTCCGGCGGCGTGACTTTCCCGGCCGAGTGCTACCTGGGCGTCTCCGCCGGCGACGCCGAAGTGCCGCCCGGCGTCTACCACTACGACGCGACCCGGCACGCATTGGTCCGGCTCGCCGAGGGCCCGCCGCCCGCGGGGGTCGGGCGCGCCGACGGCGGCCTGCGCCTGACGCTGACGGTGCCGCTGTGGAAGAACCACTTCAAGTACGGCGACTTCTCCTACCGGCTGGCCGCGATGGACACCGGCGCGGTGGTCGGTCAGTTCGCCGTGGCCGCCCGGCAGTGGGGGCTCCGCTGCCGGGTCTCCTTCGGCGTCGACGAGCCGGAGTTGCTGGCGCAGCTCGGGCTCGACGGCGGCGACGAGGCGGCGCCGGTCGTGCTGGACATCGGCCCGGGTGCCGACGCGGCCGACGACCGCGCTCCGGCCCGCGTCGGAACACGGACCTGGCGTGGCCGCGGCCGGGTCGATCCGGCCGCGGGGGCCCGCCGTATGCATGCCGCCTGCCTGCTCGCCGCCCGGCCGGGCGCGCCGCTGGACCTGCCGCCGATCCGCGTCGGCGACCTGGCGATCGGCGACACGGCGCTGCCGGAGGTCACCGACGAGCCGGCCACCGTCGGCGACGCGCTGGCGCGCACCGCGCTCGGCGAACAGTTCCGCAGCGAACCCGTGGCGGCGCGCGAAGTCGCCCGATGGATGGCGCAGGTGGCCGCACCGCTGGACTGCGACGTGCCGGGCGCGGGCGACGGCATCACCCACCCGCGCTGCCTGCTGCTGGCCGGGTCCGTGACCGGCCTCGCGCCGGGCGCGTACTTCCCGCTGCCCGGCGGCCGGCTGGCCGAGCTGGCCACCGGCGCGTTCGGCGGGCTGGTGCAGGAAAGCCTGTTCGGCTCGTACATGAACTTCGGCCAGGCGCCGCTGATCGCGGTGCTGGTCGGCACGGCGGATCCGCAGCACGGGCCGAACGGGCCGGTCGGCTACCGGGGCCAGCACCTGCTCGCCGGGGTGCTCGCGCAACGGCTGGCGGTCGCCGTGAGCCGCGACGGCTGTTCGGCGCACCCGGTGCTCGGGTTCGTCAGCAAGGACCTCGACGGACCACTCGGCCTCGCCGAGCGCGGCCTCACCGCCCTACTGGTGATCGGGATCGGACGCTACCGCCGGGCGCTCTACCTGGAAAACGGGTTGAACCCGGCCGCCGGTGTGACAGGGGACAGGGCATGACCGAGACACTGCTGCGGCTCCGCGCCGACACCTACTACATGCCGGTTCGCGACGGCGTGTGGATCCGCACCACGGCGGGCTCCTTCACCCTGCGCGGCGCCAATGCGGCCGCCTGGGTGCAGCAGCTCGCCCCGCTCTTGGACCAGGGCGTCGAGCCGGAACAGCTCTACGCGTCGCTGCGCCCGGAGCAGGTCGGCTACGTCCGCAAGCTGATCGGCGCGCTGGAATCGCGCCAGGTGCTGCGGCGGGAACCGGACTCCGAAGATCCGGTGCTGGCCGGGGCTTTTCCGCAGCAGATGGAGTTCCTGCGGCACTTCACCCCGGACGCGCAGGCCGCGCTGACGCGGGTCCGGCGCACTCCCGTCGCCGTCGCCGGAACCGCAAGCCGCGCGAACCTGCTCGCCGCCACCCTGGCCGAGACCGGGTTCGCCGACATCGCGCTGCTCGGCTGCGGGCCCGGCGAGGAACTGGCCGAGCTGGCCGAGGAGTACGCGGCGCGCGGCACCCCGGTGCGGTTCACCACGACCTCCGACGCCGAGGATCGCTTGGTAGTCGGCGTGTTCGGGGCCGGCGAGGAAGATCTGGGCTTCGCGCTGGCCGATCGCGCGGCCACTGCGGGAACCGGCGCGTGGCTCGGCCTGGTCCGCGGCCAGGCCATGCTGCTCAAGGGACAGCGGCCCGGATCGGGCACCGCCTGCGTGCGCTGCGCCTGGCGCCGGCTGATGCACGCCGCGGTGGCGCTGCCGCCCTCCGATGGGCTCGGGCACACCCAGGTCTCGGTAGCCGGCGCGATCCTCGGCCAGGAACTGTTCCAGCACGTCGCCACCGGCCGGGCCGACCGGCTGGCCGAGGGCGTCGTGGTCGACCTGACCCGGCTGAGCATCTGGCGGACCGCGATCGACCCGGATCCGGGCTGCCCAGCCGCCGGCGTCCACCGCGACGACCCGGAACCCGAAGCGCGGCAAGGAAAGTACCCGGACGTGGTGTTCGGGGCCCGGTGTTTCGGGCCGCTGGTGAGCTGCTCCCCCCAGCAGTACCGGCAGCTGCCGCTCGCCGTCGTCCGGCTGCAGGCCAACCCGCTCGGCCGGGCCGAACCCGCCGCGCCGGGCGACGGACCGCTGATCGTCGCCGAGACCATGGCCGGCGCCCGGCACGAAGCAGTGCTGCTGGCGGTGCGCGAAACCGTGTCCGGCCAAGGCATCGCGCCCGGCACGCTGGTCGAGGTAGGCCTCGATCCGGCCGAAGCGCTGGGCCGGGCACTGGTGCGCCACGCCGACACCCACCTGACCGAACGCTGGGCGGCGGCCGAGCCTGCTCCCGACGGCCAGGCCCGAGCCCGGCTGGCCGGGCTCGCCGGGGAGGTGCCGGCGGTCACGGTCGAGGCGCATCCGTGCGGGCTGTGGCGCGCGACCGTCAGCGGGCACCGTCCGCTGGCCGGTCTGGACGCCGAGCACGCGGAGGAACGGGCACTGCTCTCGGCTCTGGGCACCGCACAACTGGGCGGCGAGGAGCGCGCACCGGTTCCCGCGGCCGGCCGGGCCGCGGCGGATCCGGACCGGATCTGCTCGGCGCTGGGGCGGACCCCGCGTCCGGTCGCCCTGCCGGCGCTGGTTTCCGGGCACCTGGCCGGAGTCGCGCTGTGACGGCGATGGTGACCGCGCCGGACGCCGGCGTGCTCCGGCTGCTGAGCCGGTCCGCCGGTCCGCGGGCGGTGGTGACCGGTGAGGCGACCGGGCTGCCCGCCGATCGGCTCGGCGTCCTCGTCGACCTCCGCTGGGACACCGTGCTCCCGGACCTGCCCGTCACGGACGCGCCGTTCCTGCCGGTCCACGGCGTGCGCGGCCGGCTCACGCTGGGCCCGCTCGTCGAACCCGGGGTGGCCGGCTGCCCGCGCTGCCTCGCGTTGCGGGTGCACGCGATCGACCGGCCGGCGGGTGCCGCGGCCGGGGCCGAACTGCACCGGCTGTCCGGACGGCCGGACGCACGCTGGTGGCCACCGGCCGGCCCGCACCTGCTGGCCGCGGCGCTGGCCGCCGAAATCGACCGGCTGGCCGCGGGCGAACGCCCGCGCAGCAGCGGTGCGGCTTACGTGGTCGACAACAGCGGGGCCGGTGGTGACTGGCACCCGGTCGTTCCGCACACGCTCTGCCGATCGGCGCACTGCGTCGCGACGAGCAACCCCATTCCCCTGCCCCGTCCGGAACTCCACCGCCCGATCCCGGCCCTGGGCATCGGCCGGACACGACGCTTCCACGCGACGGCGTTCGGGGAGCGGCTGGAAGAGGAGTACCTGGACCCGTGGTCCGGGCTGGCCACCGCCCCCGCGCTGGCCGGCAACGCCGCGCTGCCCTCGGTGCAGGCGGACGTGCCGACAGCATGGGGATTCGCGGAAATCGCCATCGGCCGCGCCGACGACTACGCGACCGCCCGCACCAGCGCGGTGCTGGAAGGTCTCGAACGGTATGCCGGCTGGCACAACGGTGGCCGCGACCCGGTGTGCACGGCCGCCTTCGCGGACCTCGAGAACGCAGTGGACCCACGCGACCTCGGTCTGCACGAGGAAGCGGCGTACCGCACCGAAGGGTTCGAATACACCCCGTTCACCCCTCGGACCCCGACCGGCTGGGCCCGCGCGTACTCGGTGCGCACCGGCCGGGAAACGCTGCTGCCGTTCCACATCGCCTACTACGGCGCGACCCAGCGGACCGACACCGGCCCCGCGTTCGTCTACGAGAACTCCAACGGCTGCGCGCTCGGCGCGGGTGTCGAGGAGGCGCTGCTCGCCGGGCTGCTGGAGGTCGCCGAGCGGGACGCTTTCCTGTGCGCGTGGTACTCCGGCACGCCGCTGCCCGAGCTCGACCTCACCGACCTGCCCGACGAGCGGACGGCCGCGGCGATCCGCCTGCTGCGCCACCACACCGGCCGGGCGGTCAGGGCGTTCCGCGCGCTGGGCGAGTTCGGCGTGCCGGTGATCGTCCTGGTGTCCATTTCGGACGATCCCGCCGAGCCGGCGACGCTGAGCACGGCGGGCTGCGCGCTCACCGTCTCCGGCGCGCTGCTGGGCGCGGCGCAGGAGATGGCCGCGGCGGCGCCGGCGATCTCGGTCAACTACCGCGCACGGGACCGCGCCGAGCTGATCCGCGCGTTCGAACGGCCCGAGCTGGTCCGGCACATGACCGACCACGCGCTGGTCGCGGCCCTCCCCCAGGCCCGCCACCGGTTCGCCTTCCTGCTCGAGCAGGAGACCGAGCCGGTGCCCGTCGGCGAGGCCCCCGGAGCGCTGGTCCCGCAAGGAGACATCGCGGCCGACCTCACGGCCATGCTGGCGGCCGGTGAACGCGCGGGCCGCGAAGTGATCGTGGTCGACCACACCACCACGGAGCTGTACCGGCTCGGCCTGCGCTGCGTCAAGGCGGTGGTGCCCGGCACCGCGCCGATGACCTTCGGGCACCTGCACCGCCGGCTGCCCGGCGCAGCCGCGCTCCGGGAGTTCCGGCTGCGCAACGGGATCGGCCCGGCACAGGCATCGATCAGGGAGGTCCGGCATGAGCCCCACCCGTTCCCTTGAGCAGGCCCCGCCGCCGGGGGTGACCGCGCTGCCCGGCGGCCTCGGCTGGACGGTCACGGACCGGTCGGTCGCGGTCCGGCTGCTCGGCGACGACCGGCTCGGTGTCGTCGAGTCCGGGCCGGTGATGGCCGCGTTGTCCGGTCGCCTGCCGGCCGAGGTCCGTCCGCTGGCCGCCGAGCTGACCGGGTTCGCCGAGCGGATCATGCTGCAGGCCGCGCCTCAGCGCCATGCCGAGCTGCGCAAGGCATTCGGCCGGTTCTTCACCGCCGACGCAGTCGCCGCCCAGGTGCCGACGATGCGCGGACTGGCCGAGCGGATCATCACCAGGCTGGCCGGCAACGGCGGGTGCGAGTTCATGACCGAGGTCGCGTTCCGCTACGCCATCGACGTCGGCGCGCACCTGGTCGGCCTGCCGCCGGCCGAGTTCGGCCGGTTGCACAAGACCAGCCAGCGGCTCGCACTGGTCGCCTACGCGGCCAGGCTGCCCGACCCCGCCCAGGCGGTGCGGGAAGGGCACGCGGCGCTGGTGTCCATTCGCGACGCCATCCAGGCGGCCAAGGCGGACGCGCCGGCCGGGTCCGTGCTCGGCGCGTGGCACCGCGGCGAGATCGGCGGACTGTCCGAAGTGGACTTCGAGGCCAACGCGGTGATGCTCGTCCAGGCCTCGCTGGAGACCGTGGCCGGCATGCTGGGCAACACGGCGGCCCGGTTGCTCGCCGCCCCCGGCGCGCTCGCCGACGCCGGGAAGCGCGACGAGCTGATCGACGAGGCGCTGCGGGCCGAACCGCCGTTGAAGACCCTGGAACGAATGGTCCGGGAACCGGTCGAGCTGGACGGCTTCCGGTTCGAGGCGGGCCAGGTGATCTCGGTGCGGGTGGCCGAGGCGAACCGGCTCGGCCACCCGGGCGACGCCGTCGCCGGCCGCGCCGTGCTGTCCTTCGGATGGGGCGCCTACCGATGCCTCGGCGCCCGGCTGGCCCGGCACCAGGCGCAGGAGCTTTTCGCCGCGCTGCACCGGATCGTGCCCGGCTGCGCGGTCACCGGCACCGACGTCGAACGGGTCCGGCACCTCCGCTTCGACATGCCGCGCAAGCTGCCGGTGAGCTGGACCGTCCCGCTCGCCGGGCTCGAAGAAGCGCTCACCGACGCGCTCGCCGAACACGACCTCGACCGGCCGCTGAGCTCCGTCGAGCGGGTCGTGGCCGCGACGGTGCTGACCGAGTTCGGCCGCCCGCGGCCCGAACCGACCGATTCTCCGCACACCATCCGGGAGTGGGTGACATGGGCGAACCTCAACCATGGCTGAGTGGCGCCGCCGAAGCACTGGCGACCACCCGGGCCGGGCTGCTCACCGAGCACGGCCGCTACGGCTGGCCGGAACTGCTGGCGCAGGCCCGCGCGCTGGCCGCGAACCTGCCGCCGGCACCGCACGGCTGGGTCGTCCCCTCGGACGGCTCGGTGCGGTCGGTGATCGGCCTGCTCGCCGTCGGTCTCGCCGAGCCCGCGCCCCGCTGGGTTCTCGGCGACCCGGGACGGTGGGGCGCGGGGCCGGCGCTCGACGAGACGCTCTGGCCCGCGGCGGCGTCCTGCGTGCCACCGGATCCGGTACAGGGCCCGACTTACGCCACGGCGACCTCCGGCACGACCGGTGAGCCGCGGCTGCTGTTCGGCGATCCCGCGACCCTTCCCGACGCCGTGCGCCTCTACACCGACGGCATGCCGGAATACGCCGGGGCCGAGGTCTTCGCCGCGTGCTCGGCGCTGGACTTCGCCGCCGCGTTCTACATGACCGTCATGCCCGCGGTCCTGCTCGCCCGCGACCTCGTGCTGTTCGCACCGCACCGCTGGGACCTGGCGGCGGGGGCGCTCGACGGCAGGCCGGGCATCTGCCTCGCCGCCCCGGTGCTGGCCGCGCTCGGTGGCCGGGCCGCGGGCAGCGGTGACTACCGCGGCCTGTCCGTCGTGCCCGCGGGCGGCGGGCTGACCGCGGGCCGGGCCGAGCGGATCAGCGCCGGGTTCACCGGCTGTTCGTTCCTGTCCATGCTCGGCTCGACCGAGACCGGCCTGCTCACCGTCGGCCGCGAGGTGCGCGAGGACGGCCACGTCGGCAGCCCGTTGCCGGGCAAGCCGGTGTGGCTGGCCGACCTCGGTGGCGACGGGGTCGGCACGCTGTGGACGAAGGGCCCCGACACCCGGCTCGCGGCGAGCGACGGCCGGCTCCTGCGCGACGCCGGCGGCGCCGTCAGCACCGGCGACCTCGCCCACCTGGACGGCGCGGGCACCGGATACTTCCTCGACGGCCGCAGTGACGATCTGATCAAAGTGGACGGTGTGAGCGTCTACCCGAACGCGGTCGCCGCGGCGGTGCGCGCCCTGTCAGGTGTGCTCGACGCCGCCGTGTCGGTCGACCGCGACGGCCCCGCCGACCGGATCGTGGTCAAGGTGGTCGGTGAGACCACCGAGGAGCGGGTCCGCGCGGCGTGTGGTGCGCTGCCGCACCCCGTGGTGCCCCACCGCGTCACGATCACCACCGGCGAAGCGGCCGCGTACAGCGAGCGCGGCAAGGTGCTGCTGTGAGCACGGACGCCGCGGCACGGGAGCGGGTGACGGCGACCCTGCTGCGACGGCCGGCCGCACTGTACGAGCAACTGCACCGGCGCGGGCCGGTCCAGTGGAGCGAGCCGGGCCGGACCTGGCTGGTGGTCGGCTACGCCGCGGCCCGGACCGTGTTGCGGGACAAAAGGTTCCGCATGCCCGGACCGGGTGCCGACAGCAACTGGGGCGAGGGCGGCGAGCACGGCGAGTTCGTGCGCAGCCTGCTGCTGGAGGCCGAAGGCGCCCACCACGACCGGTTGCGCCGGGCACTGGGCCCGGCGTTCACCCCGCGCTCGATCAGAGAGCGGGAGACCCGCATCGCGGCGGAGCTGCACACTCTGCTCGACGGTCTGGGTGCGGCGGCCGAGTTCGACGGCGTCGCCGCGATCAGCTCCCGGCTGCCGGTCTCGGTGGTCGGCGACCTGGTCGGTGTGCCGGCCGAGGCGCGTGCCCGGGTCTCGGCGCTGTGCCGGGTGATCAGCACCGGCGGCGGGCTCGCCACCGGTGCCGCCGAGCAGGACGCGGTGCGCAGCTCGGTCGCGGCGCTCGACGAGCTCACCGGGCTCGTCGACGGCTGGCTGGCGGAGCCGGACCGGCTGCCGGCCGGCTCCGTGCTGGCGACCACGGCCGGCGAGGCCGTGCTGAGCCGGATCGAAACCGTCGCGACGGTGTTCAGCCTCTACCTCGCCGGTCACGACACCTCACGCAACATGCTCAGTGCCCTGCTGCTGAAGCTGGCCACGCAGGACGGCCTGCTCGCCCGGCTCGCCGACGGCAGCACCACCCCCGGGAACGAGGTCGACCAGGTGCTGCTCGGCGAGTCGCCGCTGACCTTCACCGCCCGGGTCGCGCTGGCCGACGTGCGGGTCGAGGGCGAGCTGATCGCCGAAGGCGACCGGGTCCGGGTCATGCTCGGCGCCGCCAACCACGAGCTGCTGGCCACCGGCCGCTCCCCCGGCCCGCTCGCCGGGGTCAGCTTCGGCGAGGGCCGGCACGTCTGCCTCGGCGCGCACGTCGCCCGGCTGGAGGGCACCGTGCTGCTCACCACCGCCGCCCGGCGCTGGTCCGCGGCGGCACTCACCGGCGATCCACAGTGGACACCACACTTCCTGCACCGCGGGCTGAGCTCGCTTCCGATGGGGGTGACGTGGCGCAGGTGACCGAACTCGGCGCGCTCCGGCTCAGCCCGGTGCTGGTCCGGCGGCGCTGCCGCGTCGCCGCCTCGGACGTGCTGCCCGGCCTGGGCAGCGACGAACTCTGGCTGGCCGCGCACCGATTCGACGAAGCAGCCGGCCGCTGCCGGCTGCTCGGCGGCGTGCTCGCGGACCGGATCGCCGAGCTGGTGCCCGCGGCGAGCGCGGACCAGCGCCGGCTGCTGCTGCGCGCCAAGCGCGACGCCTTCAACGCCCGGCCGCTCTCCGGCACCCCTCCGGTCGACGGCGCCGCGGCCTATCGGCTCGCCGTCGCGGAGCGCGACCGGTGCGCCGAAGCGCTCGACCGGCACGCCGGCGAGCTGGCCGCGGCGACACCGGCGGCCCTGCGCTCGGCGCTCGCCGACCCCGACGTCGCCGCCTCCGTGGAGATGTCCGTGCCCGGCCTGGTGCCGGCGGCGCGGGACGGGCTGGGCACGACGTCGGCGCGGGCCCGGCGACGGACCCTCACCCTGCTTCGGCTGGTGCAGCGCGCCGCGACGAAACCGAGCCCGTTCGCCCGCCTCACCGATTCCACCGTGCTGCTGCCGGGGGCGGCGGACCGGCCGCCACGCGGTCACGTCCGGGTCGACCGGCGCACCGTCGACTGGGTCCGCGGCTGGGTCCGCGTCTCGGACCCGGCCGCCCTGCCCGCCGACCGGGTGCTGCTGACGACGAACCCCAGCGCGACCCCCGCCGGCGGCCGCGTGAGCTGGCTGGCCGGCGGCGGCGTGCGCAGCGCCGGCTGCCCGGACGGGCTGGCCGCGATGCTGGTCCGGCTGCGCACCCCGACCCCGCTCGCCGACCTCGCCCCGGACGGCACCGTCCCGCCGGTCCTGCGGCAGCTGATCGATTGCGGGCTGATCGAGGCCGGGCCCAGCCTGCCTGGCTGGGGGCGCCGGACGCTCGCGACCGCCGCCGAAGTCGTCGGCACCGGGACCGAAGCCGCCCGCGAAATCAGCGAAGCATTGCTTGCCCTCTACGAGATCGAGGCCCAGCCGGCCGCCGGGCCCGTGACCGCGGCACACGCCCGCGACCGGGCGGAAGCGGCCGGCGCCGGCGTCCGGCGGCTGGCCGCGGCGTGCGGTCTGCGGGACGACGGCACGGATCGCCTGCTGCTCACCGAGGACCTGGTCGGCGTCGCGGCGTCCGGCGGCCCGCGGCCGACCCCCCGGATGCTGGGTGACCTCGCGCGGGTGCAGGCGATCGCACCGCTGCTCGGTGCCGAGCTGCCCTTTCAGCTCGCCGCCGCCGTCTGTTTCCGAGACCGGTTCGGCGAGGCCCCGGTGCCGCTGCTGACGGCGTTCCGCTGGTTCGTGGAGAGCGGCAGGCAGTCCGCGGACCGGATGGTCGCCGAGTCCACCGAACCGGTGCTGGCCGAGGTGCTCGGCCTGCGGTCCGAGCTGGCCGCAGGACTGGCGAAGCTCGCCGCCGGCGCGGACGGCGCGGACACCGTCGCCTGCGACGCCGGCTGGCTGGCCGAACTCGCCTGCGCGCTGCCCGCCGCGGTGGCCGAGTGGACCAACGTGGCCTGGCCCGTGCAGTGGGCGGGCGAACTGCTGGTGCTCAACGGGATCAGCGTCGGTTTCGGCCGGTTCGTGGCCCGGATCGCCGGCACCCTGGACGACACCGAACTGGCCCGGCTTCGCGCGGAGATCGCGGCCGCCGCGCCACCGGATGTCGTGCCGGTGGACATCGCCGCCCGGTTCGGGGCGACCGCGAACGAGCACCCGCCACTGCTGCCCGCCGCGCTGGCCTATCCGGGCAGCGCGCTGGAGTGCGAGCCCGTGACGCGCGTCGACCTGTCCACCGTCACGCTGCGCGTGGCGGGAGGCCGGTTGCTCGCGACCAGTACCGAATTTCCCGGCCGGACGCTGCTGCCGGTGCCCCACAACGCGACCCTGCCGAGCCTCGCGCCCACCCTGTTCCGCTGGCTGAGCCGGCTCGGCCCGTCCCAGGGCAGCACGCTCGCGCTCTGGGACCTGGTCGACGCCGCGGCCGCCCGCACCGGAATCCGCCACTACCCGCGGCTGACCCTGGGCGAGCTCGTGCTCTGCCGGCAGACGTGGAAGGTCCCCGATGCCGAGCTGCCTGCCGACGACGGCGTGCTGAGCTGGTGGCGGTGGGCCGAGCACACCGGGGTCCCGCGGCGGTCGTTCGTCCGCGGCACGACCCTGCCGGATCCGTGGGACGTGCTGCGCGGCCTCGCTTCCGACCACCAGGTGCAGGCGGCCCGGGCCCGGACCGGGGGCGCGGTGCGCAAGCCGGCCTACGTCGACCTCTCCCAGCCGCTCGGACGGCCGCACCGGGGCACCGCTCCCGGCGAAACGCTGACCTTCACCGAGCCCCTGCCCGATCCGCTGGCCGCCACGGCCGGTGAGCACGTCGCCGAGTACGTGCTCGAGACATCACGACCGTTCCACCCGAGGAGGACACCGTGACCGCCGAAACCGCCTGGGCCCCGGTCCGGGCCAAGCTGGCCGAAGCCGCCGACTACTGGGTCTGCACCGTGCGCCCGGACGGCCGGCCGCACGCCGTCCCGGTCTGGGGCGTGTGGTGGCGCGGCGCCGTGGTGCTCTCCACCGTCGGCTTCAGCGTGAAGGTGGCGAACCTGCGCCACCAGCCGAAAGCGACCGTGCACCTCGGCAGCGCGCAGGAGGTGGTCGTCCTGGACGGCGACGCGGCGGAGATCACCGGCCCGGACGAACTCGCGGAAATCGGCGCGCTGTTCGACACGAAGTACGCCGGCGGTGTCGTCAACACCTACGACCTGGTCGCGTCGCGAGCCTCCGGGATGGCGGTTTTCGCGGTGCGCGCGGACCTGGTGCGGCACTGGCGCTCCGACGACATGTTCCGTTCACAGCGCTTCACCTTCGAAGCCGACGGCCGGCCCGTGCTCACCGAATCCGCGGGCGTGCCCGATTTCCCGGCACCGGACGCGATCGGCGACGAGGCGAAGGTGTGATGGTCACCGCGCAGCAGGAGGCGGTCAAGCGGTACTTCACCGGTACCCACCGCACCCGCGCCCCGGAGGAGACCTGGGAGCTGGCGACCGGGCTGTTCGACCGTTGCGGGATCAGCCGGGTCGCCGACGTCACCGGTCTGGACGTGCTGGGCATCCCCACCTGGGTCGCCGTCCGCCCGCTGGCCAGCACGCTGAGCGTGAGCCAGGGCAAGGGCGCGACCCCCACGGCGGCGAAGGTCTCCGCGTGCATGGAGGCGATCGAACTCTGGTACGCGGAGAACCTGCCTGCCGCCGGCGATCCGGTCACGGCGCGCGCGGCCGAACTCGCGCTGCCGTACGACTTCACCGGCCTCCAGCGCGCCGCCCGCAGCCTGGTGACGGACCGGACCCCGCTGGAATGGCTGCCGGCCGGCGTCGTCGGAGAGCAGCGGACCACGCTGGTGCCGCGCCCCTGCGTCGGGATCTCCTCGCTCGCGTCGCCGGCCTGGTCGCCGCCGCTGCTGCGGGTGTCGAGCAACGGCCTGGCCAGTGGCAACTGCGCCGAAGAGGCCACGCTCCACGCCTTGTTCGAGCTCGTCGAGCGGGACGCCACCGCCGATCTGCTCGACCGTCCCACCGGGGCCCGCGACTACATCGCGCCGGAGACCGTCGACGATCCGGGGTGCGCCGAGCTGATCGCGCGGATCACCGACGCCGGCGCCTGGCTGGAACTGGTCGACAACACCCGCGACCCGCACTTCCCCTGTTACGTCGCCTACCTCTGGTCCCCGGAGGACCCGTCGATCTACTCCGGCTCCGGCTGCCACACCGACCCGGCCGTCGCGCTGTCGCGGGCCATCACGGAGGCGGCCCAGAGCCGGCTCACCGTCATCAACGGCACCCGCGACGACGTGCACGGCTCGCTCTACCGCTCGCACCGCTGGGACGCCGAGCAGCCCGAGACGCCGGCGGACCGGACCGGCAGCTGGGCCCGCGCGCTCGAGCGCGTCGACCGGGTCGAATGCGACTCGATGGACGAGGAGCTGATCCAGTGCGCCCGGCTCGTCGGCGGCCGGACCGGCCAGCCGGTGCTGGCCGTGCCGCTGACCACTGTGGACGAACCACTGGCCGTGGTCCGGGTCGTCGCGCCCGGCCTGCGGTTCGGTGCGGGCGACGAATGTCCCCGCCCGGTCCAGCCGAACAGGAGTTGAACCGCCATGACCGTGCACGTCTTCGCCGGGCCGACCGTCACCCCCGAGCGGATCACCGGCCTGCTGCCCCGCGCCGAGGTGCACCCGCCGGTGCAACACGGCGACCTGCTGAGGTTGCCGGTCTCCGGCGGGGACACGGTGCTGATCGTGGACGGGTTCTTCCTCCAGGCACCCGCCGTGCGGCACAAGGAGATCCTGCACCTGATCCACTCCGGGGTCCGGGTGGCCGGGACGAGCAGCATGGGCGCGCTGCGCGCCGCCGAGCTGCACCGGTTCGGCATGGTCGGTCTCGGCCAGGTGTTCCGCTGGTACGCCGAGGGCACCGTGACCGCCGACGACGAGGTCGCGGTGTCGCACCTGACCGAAGAGGACGGCTACCGCCAGCTCTCGGACGCGCTGGTCGCCCTGCGCTATGGCCTCGAACGCGCCACCGGCACTGCGGTCACCGCCGCCGAGCGGGACGCGTTGCTCGCGCAGGTGGCCGCGCTGCCGTTCGCCCGGCGCAGCTGGCGGGCGCTGTGGCGGATCACCGGGCACACTCCCCTCGCCGACGCCGCCGGCCGGGTCCGCGCGTACCTCGCCGACCACCCACAGGACGCCGACGTCAAACTGCTGGACGCCGAGCTTGCCCTGCGCTGGGTGCTGGACAACCCTGTGCCGGCCACAGCGGCGCCGGACCGGCGTCCGTCCACTTTGGACACAGTGTACCTCTCCGACTGGCGGTGGGAGCACACCCCCGTGCCCGCCGGTGACCGCCGGACCAGCGATCACCTCGCGCTCGGCTTCCTGCAGCTGTTCCTGCCGGCCTACCCCCGGCTCAACCGGTACACCGCCCTCGCCCGCATCGGCGGCGACGCCGATGGCGCGCTCGCCGCGGCGCGGGCGGCCGGGCTGATCGGCGACGGGGACGAACCTGGTCCCGGTATGCGCGAGTGGCTGACCGGCGAGGAACTGGCCGCGGCGCCCGGCCGGGAACAGGTGCTCACCGCGCTCGTGCGCTCGTTCCGCACCGCACCGGGCGTGCGGACCACCCACACGCTGCCGGACCTGGTCGCCACCGCGGAGCCGCTGCTGCGGCTGGCGAGGAAGTGCGCCGCCACCGCGGGGGCGATGAACGACGCACGCCGGCAGCGGCACCCGGAGTTCCAGGTCGAACACGTCCGCACGGACCTGGTCGAGGAGTTCTTCGCGCAGCGCTGGTTGTGCGCCGACCTGGAGACCGCGTGCTGGGACCGGGGGCTCACCGGCCTCGGGCAGTTGCACGAACTCGGCCGGTACTTCCTGCTCTTCGGGCGGTCGGGCCGGGCACCGGAACAAGCACTCGCGGCGGTGACCGTCGGCGCCGCGGCCGGCCACGGCGAGGAGTCACGATGAGCAGAGGCCTGATCACCCTGGTCAACCCGAACAAGGTGCACCCGCCGATCGCGCCCTACGCGCTCGACGTGCTCACCACCGCGCTGGAACGGGCCGACTTCGCGGTCGAGGTACTCGACCTGACGTTCCACCGCGACGACTGGGAGTCCTACCTCCGCGGCTACTTCGCGAGCAGGACCCCGGTGCTCGTCGGGGTCACCATCCGCAACACCGACACGGTCTACGCGTTCGAGCAGCGGCCGTTCGTCGGCGAGCACAAGGAGATCATCGGCGAGATCCAGCGGCTGACGGACGCGCCGATCGTCGGCGGCGGCATCGGCTTCTCCACCATGCCCTTCGCGCTCGTCGACTATTTCGGCATCGACTTCGGCGTCAAAGGCCCCGGTGAGGAGATCCTCTGCGATCTGGCCGACGCGCTGGTCACCGGGCGCCCGGCGAGCACGGTCCCCGGGCTGGTCCGCGCCACGCCCGGTGGCGTCACCCGCGTGCCGCCGCTGGTGCTCACCGCGCGGCCCCAGGCACAGCCGTTGCCGGGCACCGGGTACAACGAAGACCGGGTGTGGCAAGTGGACCAGACCGGCACCTACATCCGCCGGACCGGGACGCCGTTCCGGGTGGACAATCTCGAGTACTACCGCCGCGGCGGCATGGCGGGCATCCTCACCAAGAACGGCTGCACCTACCGCTGCGCGCACTGCGTCGAACCCGACGCCAAGGGCGTGCGGTTCGCCCGGCGCGACGCGGCCGCCGTCGTCGACGAGATGCAGTCGCTGGCCGCGCACGGCATCTTCGACCAGCACACCACCGACAGCGAGTTCAACCTGTCGGTGGCGCACAGCAAGAACGTGCTGCGCGAAATAGTCCGCCGCAAGCACTCGAGCCGGTTCAGCCCGCTGCACCAGCTGCGGCTGTGGGTGTACTGCCAGCCGGCGCCGTTCGACGCCGAGCTCGCCGGCCTGCTCGCCGAAGCCGGGTGCGGCGGGGTCAACGTCGGCACCGACCACGTCCGCCCGGATCTGTTGCAGGGCTGGAAGACCACGGAGAAGGGAACCAGCTACTACACCTTCGCCGACACCGAGAACCTGGTCCGGCTGTGCCACGCCAACGGCATGCTGACCATGGTCGAATCACTGCTCGGCATGCCCGGGGAAACCGAGCAGACCATCCGCGAGTGCGTCGACGCGTTCATGGCCCTCGACGCGACGGTCGCCGCGTTCTCCCTCGGGCTGCGGCTGTTCCCGTACACGCCGATGGGCATCTCCATGGCGGAGCAGTGCGGCGGGGTGCGTACCCTGCCCGGGCTGCAGTCGAACACGGCGACCGGCCCCATCGTCCTGAAGCCACTGTCCATGTGCGACGGCCCGGTGGAGTACGAGCGGCAGTTCATGTTCGACGAGCGGGGCGATTTCCGCCTGGTGTGCTACTTCTCGCCGGACCTCACCGAGGACCCGGGCACCGTCACCGATCCGACCGGCCGCTGGTACCGCTCGGTCGACCTGCTGTGGAGCCTGATCGATCCGGCCGACCACTACCGGGTCATGCTGCCGACGGTGTCGGGGTCCAGCGAGCACGACAACAACTACGCGGACAACCCGTTCCTGACCAGCCTGACCGTGCTGGGGTACACCGGGGCGTTCTGGGCGCACTGGCGCGACCGGGAGGCGATCCTGCGCGAGGCCTCCGATGCGGGCATCGTCCAGCCGGTCGGCGCGCCGTGACCGGCGGGCGCGCGCTGATCACCGGTGCCGGCGGCGGCATCGGCGGCGCGATCGCCCGCGCGCTCGCCGAGGCGGGCATGTCGGTCGCGCTGCTGGGCCGGCGGGCGGAGCCGCTGGCGCGGACCGCCCGTGCGTGCGCCCGGTTCGGGGTGCCCGTCGTCGAACTGCGCGCCGACGTCACCGATCCCGCGCAGGTGCGCGCCGCCGTCGACGCCGCCGGGCCGGTCGACCTGCTGGTGAACAACGCGGGCGCGGTCGACCGGCACGAGGTCCCGCTCTGGGAAGCCGACACCGGACAGTGGTGGGACACCTACGAGACGAACGTGCGGGGCACCGTCAACCTGTGCCGTGCCGTGCTGCCGGGCATGATCGACCGGGGCGACGGCCGGGTGGTGACCATCAACTCCGTCCTGGCCGTGCGGCACGACCTGCGCTACTCCGCCTACAGCGCGTCGAAGATGGCGTTGCTGGGTCTGTCCGGCATGGTCGCGGAACCCTTGCGCCAGCACGGAGTACTGGTGTTCGACCTCAGTCCCGGCATGGTCCGGACCGACATGACCCTCGGCATGTCGGTGTGCGAGGGCCGCACCGACTGGACCCCCGTGGAGCGGATCACCACCGCGCTGGTGCGGCTGGCCGGCGGCGAGCTGGACCCGCTCGCCGGCCGATTCCTCCACGTCGGCGTGGACGACCTCGATCGGCTGCTGGCCGACGCCGCCGGCCTGGCGGCCACCGGTGCCCGCACACTTCGCCTCACCGCCTACGGGCCGGAGGACCCGCTCGTTCCCTTGCCGTAAAAGCGCGTCGTGTCGGTGACGCTCACCGCCGTGATCGAGCCCGGCAGACCCCGGCTGGCCCCGGACGACCCGGGTGCACGGCGAAATGGCGGCCCCTCAACCGAGGAACCGCCATCCCCACCTGCGCGCCGGTCACCAGCCGACGGCGACCTCCAGCCATTGCGGGTCACCGTGCGAGACGAACGAAGACTGGCCCGCCACGTCGTCGTACGGGAAGCCGTACGCGAGGTTGTTGATGCCGTGGTCGTGCCAGAACTTCGCGTAGTAGTTCGCCGGGGCGGCCTGGTAGAAGTTCGCCGGGTCCTGCTGCTGCGACTGCGGCAGCTGCGCGGTGTGCCGGTTCAGCGCCGCGCACAGGGCGGCGTTCTGGGCCAGCGAACCGGCGCACCCGGTGATGTTCGACGTGGGCTCGTTCACGCCGACCGATTGGGCGTACGCGGTGAAGTAGTTCGCGTACTGGCCGCCCTCGCGGAAGTCCGGCGTGGATCCCGGCGCCGGGATCCGGTACGGCGCGTTCACCGTGGCCAGCCCCTTGAACTCGGTCGGCACCTCGGCCTGGAACTTGGCGAACGTGGCCGAGCGGTCCTCCTGGAAGGTCTGGTAGTCCTCGCCCACCTGCGTGTCGTAACCGTCGTGCGCGTGCAGCCGCATGGCCAGCTTCAGGCCGAACGCGTCCACCCGGGTGGTGTTGCCGTTGAACACGTCCGGGCCGACGGTGAACTCGATGAAGTCGGCGTACTGGCTGTTCGGGGCGCCGAGGTAGAAGTACATCCGGCCGGCCGAGTTGGCGGTCATGTCGATGTAGGGCTGCTCGGCGATCGAGTGGGTCTGGCCGCCGAAGCTCCAGAACACCTGGCTGTCCGGGTATTTGCCGTTGGTCTGGTTGAGCACCTTGACCATGAGCACGTTCTGCGCTGCCGGGATGCTGCCGGTGTCACCCCAGAACGAGTCGGGCGGCTCGCCCGTGTTCGGCTCCGCCACGGCGGATTTTCCTTGCGGCGCAAGGGTGTCCGCCGCCTGAGCGGAGGGCACGGCGAAGCCGAGCGCGCCGACGGCGAGTGCCGCCGCCAGCGTCGCCAGCCGGGTACCGGGTCCGCAGCGGGCACGCCGCGGCAAAGCGTTCGTGGGCATGGTTCCTCCCTGGCCGGGAAAGTGGGACGGACTCGCCGCCGGTCAGGGAACGGCATCGTCCGGCTCGTCCCGTTCACCGCCGGGCAGGAGCATCCGGGAAACGGCGCGGGACGTTCGGTAGAAAGGTTCATACCACCGGGCCCGGCTGTCAAGTCTTGACAAGACCGGCGCCCGCGGGCGATATTCGGAACCGATTCACCTGCACCCTCTGCGTGGCGCCGCCACCCGCCCAGGGGCCGACTTCAGCTGGAGTCCGCCATGTCCTGCGGCGCTGCCCGCCCCGATCCGCCCCGTACCGCTTCAGCCGTCCACAAAGGATATAGAGCCCAGCCGTTGCACCGCGGCCGCTGCGTCCGTGCCCGGTTCGGCGGTGTATAGCGTCAGGAACTGGTCCGCGTCGTCCAGCACGCCGAGCAGCTCGTACTCCAGGGCGAACTCCCCGGCCGCCGGATGGCGGAACACCTTGGCGCCGAAGGTGTGCTGGTGCACGTCGCGCCCGCCCCACCAGGCGCGGAAGTCCTCGTCGGCCGCCGAAAGGTCCGCAACCAGGTCCGCCAGTAGCGGATCGCCGGGATGGCGGCCCTGGTAGAGCCGCAGGTGCGCGACGGCCTGGGCGGCACCGGTCGCCCAATCCACCATCACCTCCCGCGCGGCCGGGTCGGTGAACAGGAATCGCAGCATGTTCCGCGACGGGCCGGGCAGCGCCTCCCAGTCCGTGTACAGCGCGCGGGCCGGCCGGTTCGCGGCCAGCACGTCCATCCGGCGGCCGAGCACCATCGCCGGGAACGGCTCGTGGGCCTCGAGAATCCGGTACACCGACGGCCGTACCCGTTGCGGCGGCACCGCGCGCCGGGCCGGGCGGGCACTGCCAGGCCGCGCGAGCGCGAACAGGTGCGCCCGCTCCGTGGAGTTCAATCGCAGCGCCCGCGCCACCGCGTCGAGCACCGAGTCCGACGGGTTGCCCCGGCGGCCGCGCTCCAGCCGCACGTAGTAGTCCACGTTCACCCCGGCCAGCCGCGCGACCTCCTCGCGCCGCAGGCCGGGCACGCGGCGGACGCCGTCCCCCGGTCCCAGCCCGGCCTCGGCCGGTGTCACCCGGGCACGGCGCGAGCGCAGGAACTCGCCCAGCTCCTCTTCCCGCTCCATGCCCCGACTCTAGGCTGCCGGAGGTAGCGGATGACGCTTTCCCCTCGGTGAGTGCAGCGGAAGCGTCATCCGCTGCACCGAACCGGCACCCGAGCCGGAGCCGCGGGGGCCGGTTCAGGGCGCAGTGAGCACCAGCCGGCCGGTGACCTCGCGGGCGTCCATCCGCCGGTGGGCCTCCCGCGCCTCGGCGAACGGCAGCGTCGTCACGGGCAGCTTGATCTTCCCCTCGGTGTACAGCGGCAGCACCGCCTGCGCCGCGGCCACGGCCGGCGCGGTGTCAGCGGCCAGGTAACCACCGACGTTGAACCCGACCACACCGATGTTGCCGCCCCACACCGCGTTCGAGTCGACGGCCGCGCCCGCCTGGCCGCCGGCGTTGCCGACCGCGAGCAGCCGGCCCATCGGGGCGAGCAGGCCGAGCGAGGCGAGCCGAAGGTCGCCGCCCACCGGATCGACGATTACCGCGAAACGCTTGTCGCCCAACGCTTCGGTGATGTCGCCGGCGAGCACGACCCGGTCGAAGCCCAGCGCGAGCGCGGCGTCGACCTGCCCGGCCCGGCGCACGGTGCCGATCACCTCGGTCGCGCCGAGCAGCCGCGCGACCTCGGGGTACACCGATGACAGCCCGCCGAGCGCGCCGTGCACCAGCACCTTGCCCCCGGACGGCGGCCGCACCGCCTCGGTCAGGGAAAGGTAGGCGGTCACGGTGTTCGCGAACCCGGCCACGGCCTGCTCGCGGCTCACCCCGGTGCCCGCCAGCGGCACCACCAGATCGGCGGGCGCGACGGTGACCTCGGCGTATCCGCCCATGCCCGGCAGGGTCAAGGTCGCCACCTCGTCGCCGACGGCAAAACGGTCCACGCCGGGGCCGACGGCGCGCACGGTGCCCGCCACCTCGAGCCCGGGGACCAGCGGCGGCTTCGGCGCGTAGTCGTACTCGGCCAGCTCGCCGCGGCGGATGATCGCGTCGACCAGCCCGACGGCCGAGTGCGACACGGTGATGCTCACCTCGCCGGGGCCCGGGGCCGGCTCGGGCAGCTCCTGCTGCTCGAGGACCCCGGGCTCGCCGTACGCGGTGATGGAGATGGCCTTCATGGTGCGTTCCTCCTGATGTGCCTTCGTAGCTGCACAACCGAGGTTAACGACGCGAAACGCACCGTTCGCCGCCCAGAGGGGACTTGTCAGGCCCCCTCCGGGCGGGAATTTCGCCTCACCGGGAGCTGACGCCGCCTTCCTCGGCCGAGCCCTGCGACAGCGCCAGCTCGAGCGCCTCGCTCTCCACGGCGGCCTTCACCTTGCTGCTGTCCATCGCGAGGCTGACGGCCCAGTAGAAGATGCCGAGGCTGAACACGATGACCACAAGCAGGTCGATCCACTCCGGCAGCGCGTTGATGTTGCCGGACTCGCCGTAGCGGCCGAGCCAGCCGAGCACCACGAGGCCGGCCAGCCACGGAACCACCCACATGGCGGCCTTCCACTCCACCGGCGGACGGCTGAGCTTCGGCGTGGTGGCGCGGGCGACGAGGAAGAACCCGAAACCGATCACGATGGCGATCATGATCTTCCAGGTGACGTCGAAGCCGCCCCAGTAGATGATCAGGTCCGCCGCGCAGAACCCGGCCGGGGCCAGCACGTTCGGCATCGGCGCGCGGTACGGGCGGGCGCGGTCCGGGTCGCGCTTGCGCAGCGCGATCATGGAGACCGGCGCGAACGCGTACATCAGCGCTGTCGCCGAGGTGATCACGCTGACCAGCGACTGCCAGCTCGGGAACGGCAGGAAGGCGATCTCGCCGACCACGAACGACAGCACGATCGACCACACCGGCACCCCGCGCACGTTCAGCTTGGCCAGCCCCTTCGGCAATGCGCGCTCGCGGCCCATCGCGTAGGAGATGCGCGCCGACGTGCCGAGGTACAGCATCCCGGTGCCCGCAGGCGAGACGAACGCGTCCGCGTAGAGCACATAGGACAGCCAGCCCGCGCCGGCCAGCGTCGCGAGTGTCGCGTAAGGACCGAACGAGCCCTGCGTGATCGGGTCGGCCCAGCCCTTCACCAGCGACGCCGGGTCGAGCGCGCCGATGAACGCGACTTCCAGCAGCAGGTACACGATCGTGCCGATGACCATCGCGACGATGATCGCGCGCGACAGGTCCTTCTGCGGGTCCTTCGCCTCACCACCGACTTGGACCGCCTGTTCGAAGCCCTGCAACGCGAACACCACGCCGACCGGTAGCGCGGCGAAGATGCCGTGCGCGCCGTACGGGGCGAAGCCGCCGCCCGCGGTGAAGTTGCCCGGGTGGAACCGCAGCGACAGCAGCACCACCACGGTCACCAGCGGCACCGCGACCTTCCAGACCACCGTCGCGCCGTTGCTCTCCGACAGCAGTTTCACACCGACCAGGTTGATCATGGTGAAGATCGCCATCAGCAGCGTCGCCCAGGCGAAGCCGCTCCCGGTGAGCGTGCCGGCGGGGCTCAGCAGGTTCAAGTGATCCTTGACCCAGCCGATGTTGTCCAGGTACTCCAGGCTCGCCTCGACCTCGACGGGGGCCAGCGCGACGGCCTGCAGCCAGGCCACCCAGCCGCCGAAGAACCCGCCGAGCACGCCGTAGGCCAGCGCGGGGTAGCGCGCCGTGCCTCCCGCAACCGGGTAGGCGGCGCCGAGCTCGGCGTGCACCAGGGCGAGGGTGGCCATGATGACGGCCGTCAGCACCCACGAAACCAGCGACGCCGGGCCGGCCACCTTGGCGGCCTTCAACGCGCCGAGCAGCCAGCCCGAGCCGATGATCGACCCGAGGGAAACGAACATCAGGCCGTAGAAGCCCACGGATCTGCGCATCCGCGGTGAGGACGCGTCCGAAGTGGCCGTCTGGACCGGTTTAACCATTAAACGCCTCGATCCTGAACTCGGGGAATTTTGTCCGATTGATTTGCGCGGATACCCGTTTACCCTGCTGTCAGGCAAGCACCTGAACGAGTTATTGGCGCAATCACAACGCGTCATCATGGGGCACCGGCCCGAAAATCGGAACCGCCACGCTGTTACAGGTGAGTTTCATTCAGCGAAAACGGATGACCGGTGAAAAACCGACATAGTCGGCTTTTCGTTCACGCGCGGACAGACTCCTCCGGCCGGGCTCAGCCGGCCGGGCTCCAGCCGAGTGCCGGGCCGAGTTTCGTCGCGATGTCGGTGAGGATCTGTACGTAGTCCTCGTGTTCGAAGGTGAACGGCAGCGCGAAGGCGACCTCGTCGATCTCCCGGAACGCCACGTGCGCGTACAGCCGTTCGGCGATCTCCGCCGACGTGCCCACCAGGTCGGGCGCGAACAGCATCCGCGCCGGCCCCTGCGGCGCCCGGGTGCGCGGGGTGCGCTGCTCCGCGTAAGCCTCGTATTTGGCGCGCTGCCCGGGAGTCGCACTGTCGGTCGGAATCACCACGAGTCCCTGCGAAACCCGCGCATTCTCGCCATCGGGATGATGGGCGCGAAAGGCGCGCACGAGCGAAAGCTGGATTTCCGCGAAGTCGACGGTGTCCCCGGGCTCTTCCGCGCGCACAACGCTGCTGGTCAGGAAGTTCATCCGCTGCTCGCCGGCCCACTGCGCCGAACGCACGCTCGCGCCGCCGTACCACATCCGGCCGCCGAGCCCGGGGGAATGGGGCTGGACGTGGTCGGAGTACACCTCGATCCCCTCGACGCCGCTGAAATCGGTGGCCGGCTTGCCCCGCACGTGGTCCAGCAATCGCACGACGCGCCCGTAGCCGAAGTCCTCCGCGTCGGCGGTGTCCGGGTACAGCGCGTCCTTGAGCTGGTCGTAGTGCCGCGGCGGGCCGACGCTCAGGCCTGGGTTGAGCCGTCCGCCGGAAAGGATGTCGACCGTGGCGAGGTCCTCGGCCAGCCGCAGCGGGTTCTCCCAGCCCAGCGGGATCACCGCGGTGCCCAGCTCGATCCGGCTGGTCCGCTGGCTGGCCGCGGCGAGCACCGCGACCGGCGAGGAGATGCCGAACTGGAGGTGCCGGTGGCGCAGCCAGGCGCTGTCGAACCCGAGCCGCTCCCCCAGCTCGATGATCTCCAGCGTCGACTCGTGCCCGCGCCGCGGGTCGGCCTCGTCGAACAGCCCGATGGTGAGGAAGCCCAGCTTCCGCAACGGCTCCGAGCGCAACGGCACGGTGGCTCCTCCTCGTCCGCGGCGGTCCGGCCACCGGTGCCGGGCACCGGCGGCACCCGGACCGCTCAGCCCGAACCTAGCCAGCGCGCGAGGGGGTCCGCCACCGTTTCACCTGACGGGACGAGTGCGGTCAGGCCTTGCGGCCGACCCCGCCGGCGATGCACTCCTGCACCTGGTTCAGCTCGGTGTAGCGCGGGCCGTCGGGCCACCAGTCCTCGCACAGCACCAGGCCCGGGTCGACCAGCTCGGTGCCGCCGAACATCGTCCGGATCTGGTCCCAGGTGCGGAAGACGCCACTGCCCATCGGGCTGTGCGTGAACTTCTCCTCCATCCGCCGCGCGATCTCGCTGTGCTCGGCGGTCTGCGGGTCGAGGAAGTGCGCGACCACGACGAACGAGCCCGAGGGCAGCGCGTCGGCGTAGGTCTTCATCAAGTCGGCGTAGTCGGAGCCGAGGTAGTGGTGCAGCGTGCCGTTCTGGATCAGCGCGATCGGCTGGTCCCAGTCCAGGAACTCCCGCACGGTGGTGTTTTCCAGTACCTGCTTCGGGTCGAAGATGTCCGCCTCGGCGAACCGGGTCTGCGGGTTCTCCTCGAGCAGCGCGCGGCCGTGCGCGAGCACCACGGGGTCGTTGTCGATGTAGAGCACGCGGGCTTCGGGCTGCAGCCGCTGCACGACCTGGTGGGTGTTCTCCGCGGTCGGGAGGCCGGAGCCGCAGTCGAGGTACTGCGTGACCTGGCCCTGCGTCGCGAGGAACCGGCAGGCGCGGACGAGGAAGTTCCGGTTCGCCCAGGCCAGGTCGTTCACCTCGGGCGCGACGGTGGCGACCTGCCGCAGCACCTCGCGGTCGATCTCGTAGTTGTTCGTGCCGTTCAGCGCCGCGTCGTAGACCCGGGCGATGCTGGCCCGGGTCGTGTCGACCCCGACCGGTGTGCTGCTCGGCGATTCCTGTGCGGCGTCGGACATCTTCGAAGCTCACCTCAGAGTGGGTCGGAAGTTCGGGGCCACCCAGCGTAGCGGCTC
>DASXYS010000222.1:0-18553 GCA_036502365.1 Amycolatopsis sp. | reverse complement strand
ACAGTCCACTTAGGACGTCACGGCCGGGGCGCGGTGAACATCTCCAGCAGGCGCTTCGGGGCGCTCTCCTCGAAGCACATGACCAGGCCGTCCGCCGAGTCCTTGGCGGATTCCTCGCTGCGCGGGAACAGGGCCCGCTCGTACTCCGCCAGCGCGGCCTCGACGTCGCCGGGGTGCGCGGCCAGCGCCAGGCCCAGCTCGGCACCGTCCAGCATCGCGAGGTTCGCGCCCTCACCGGCGAACGGCGACATCACGTGCGCCGCGTCGCCGAGCAGCGTGACGCCGGGGACGCGCGCCCAGCTGTGGCCGACCGGCAGCGCGTGGATGGGCCGCGGGACCAGCTCGCTGTCCGCGTTCGTGACGAGCGCGCGCAGGCTCTCGTCCCAGCCCTCGAAGTGGGTCAGCACCGCCTTTTTCGCGGCTTCCTGGTCGGTGAAGTCGACGTCGGCGCCCCAGTCCTCGGCCGTCACGATGGCGACGTAGACGTGGAGGCTGCCGTCCGTCTCGCGGTGCGCGAGAATGCCCCGGCCCCCGGCCAGCGCGAAGAAGGAGCCCCCGCCGATGACGGCCGCCTCGGCCGGATGCCGGGCGTCCGCGTCGAACAGGTCCAGCTCGACGAACGACACGCCGGTGTAGGCCGGCTTGGCCACCGAGAGCAGCGGGCGGACGCGGGACCACGCGCCGTCCGCGCCGACCAGCAGGTCGGTGGTGAACACGGTGCCGTCGGCCAGCGTCACCTCGTGCCTGCCGTCGCCGAGCGGCCGCGCGCCGGTGACCTTGGCGCCCCAGCGAATGGTGCCTTCGGGCAGGCTGCCGAGCAGCAGGTCGCGCAGCTGCCCGCGCTCGACCTCGGGCCGGCCCCCGTCGCCATCGTCCTCTTCGGACAGAAGGACGACGCCGTGCCGGTCGAGGACTCGCGTGGCCTCGCCACCGGGATGGATGAGGGTGCGGAATTCTTCGTACAACCCGGCGGCGCGCAGTGCGGTCTGACCGGACTCTTCGTGGATGTCGAGCATGCCGCCCTGCGCGCGGGCGGACGGAGAGGCGTCGAGGTCGTAGACGGTGGCTTCGATGCCGTTCGCGTGCAGGACGCGGGCGAGGGTCAGGCCGCCGAGTCCGGCGCCGACAATGGTGATGGTCATGGCTTCTCCTTCAGGGGGTGGCGGCGATACCGGACAGCAGGGCTCGCCATGACCATGTCATGCGCTCCCCCGGATCGCCCGAGATGAGGTCCGCGCCGGCGGTGGCCAGGTACGGGTGGGTTCCGGGTGAGAGGTGCACGAGCCGAGCACGGCTTCCAGCCGCTCTTCCCAGCTGCCCGCCGGCATTCAGGCCGACCTCGCCGAGCAACTCCTCGAGTACTGCGACGGCGACGATGCCCGCCCTGGTCAGAGCCGGCTTGGCCGGTCGTTCCCGGCGGCTGCGCGGTGAGGTCATGACGCCAGTCTAACGAACACGTTCGTTAGGAACAAGTCCTTAGCGAACGTGCTCGCCCGACCGCGGCCGAATCCGGGCAGCGCGCTCAGCTGATCTGATTACGGAAGGTCAGGTCGAAACGCCGTGGTTCACCTGTTCGTGGACTGATCTTCGTCCGACTTCTACCGCTAGTGTTGCCCCAACCCGCTCAGCCTCGTGACATTCCCCCGACCAGGCGGCGGGCCAGGCCCCCTGGTAGTCACCCCTTCCGCGCCCAGGGGGCCGCCTCAACCGCCCGCCGCGCCCCGGGCCCGAAGACCCGAGGCGCGGCGCCGGCTCAGGACTTCAGCAGGGCCAGGATCTCCGCCGTGGTCCCGGTTTCGCCGAGGCGCGGGAAGATCCGCTCGACGCTGTTGCGGTGCACGTCCGCGTCCATGTCGGCCATCGCGTCGGTGACCAGGGTGACGTGGTAGCCGTGGTCGTGCGCCGCACGGGCCGTGGACTCCACGCCCATGCTGGTGGCGATGCCGCCCAGCACGATCTGCGTGATGCCGCGGCGGCGCAGTTGCAGGTCGAGGTCCGTGCCGTGGAAGGCGCCCACGTTGCGTTTGGTCACCACGAGGTCTTCGGGGTGACCGGACAGCTCGTCGACGATCTGGTCCCAGCCCTCGGGCCGCGTGCCACCGCGCGGCGGGGTTTCGGTGCGCCCGGACGGCCAGTCGGAACCGTCGGCGGCCATCGTCACGCGCACGTGGACGACCGCCTGCCCGGCGGCGCGGAAGGCGTCCGCCAGTTCGGCACCGCGAGCGACGACCTCCGGCCCGCTGTGGGGCTGGGTCGGCGCCGCGGCGATGCCGTTCTGCAGGTCGATGAGCACCAGCGCGGTGCGCTCGTCGATGGTGGAGACGGGCATTCGTTTTCCTTTCACTTCGCCGCGGCGTGCCGCAGCGTCCGGTCGAACAGGGTGACCACCAGGAACAGCACGCTGACGGCGAGCACGAACCAGGCGAGGTGGTGCAGGCCACCGGTGTCGGCGCGCGGGCCGAAGAAGCTGCCGGTGGCCGCCGACGCGACCATCGCGCCGAGGTACATGAACGTGCGCAGCAGCCCGGCCGAGGCGCCGATCCGCTCGGGATCCGCTTGGTAGTACACGGAGTTCTGCAGGGCGAGGCCGTTGAGTCCCTGCGGCACGCCGAGCACCACGGCGACCGCCACGAGCAGCCAGATCGGGCTGGTCCCGCCGAGGGTGACCAGCAGCACGCACGCCGCGATCTGCCCCGCCGCGCCGACGAGCAGCTTGCCGCGCAGCTCCTTGTACCGCCCGGTCAGCGCGGCGACGCCGATCCCGACCAGGAACACCGGCAGCAGCAGGAGCCCGGACCGCGAGGCGGACAGGCCGCGGCCCTCCTCGAGCCATTGCGTGTAGCCGTACAGGAAGGCGTACGAGACGACGTACGCGAGCAGGCTACGGGCGTACGTGAGCAGCAGCGGGAGGTTCCCGCCGAGCACCCGCAGGTCGAGGAACGGCGCTGTGGTCCGGAGTTCTCGGACCGCGAAGCCGGCGCCCGCCCCGAGGGCGATGGCGAGCAGATACCAGTGCGCGCCGTTCGGGTTCATCAGGAACAGCAGCAGCGACACCAGCGTCGCGGCGAACAGCCCGATACCGGGGAAGTCCAGGCGCACGGGGCCGTCCGGGCGCTGGTGGTGGCGCGGCAGGTACAGCGCGCCGAGCACCAGGCAGGCCAGCGCCAGCGGGATGTTGACCGCGATCGTCGCGCGCCAGCCGCCGAGGCCGATCAGCAGGCCGCCGAGCGTGGGGCCGATCACGGCGATCGTCTGCGTGGTGATGGCGAGCAGGGTGAGCACGCCGCCCGGCCGGTCGTGGCCGGTTCGCTCGCCTTCACTGCGGATCAACGACATCGCGGCCGGGTAGCCGGCGCAGGTGCCGAATCCGAGCAGGACCCGCGCGACGATCAGCACCGGCAGGTTCGGTGCGAGCAGGCCCAGCACCCCCGCGACGCCGACCAGCCCGCTGCCGACGAGGAACAGCGACCGCGGCCCGTACAGGTCCACCAGCCGCCCGACGACCGGCTGGCCGATCGCCGTAGCGAGGTAAAGCGCGGAAACCAGCCAGGCCGTCTGCGCCGGCGGCGCCCCGAGCGCCACCCCGATCGGCACGAGCGAAACGGCGATGATCGACGAGTTGACCGGGTTCAGGATCGAGCCCATGACCATCGGCGCGATCAGCCGGCGGTCGAACGCCTCGGGGTCCTTTTGCCTGCGCCGCAAGCGGAAGCGCGGGGCGGTATCGGGAGGTCGGGGTTGAGCCTTCATGGGGCGTCGAGCCTTTCGATCAGGGCCATGGCTTCGATCACCGTCCGGCGTTCCCGCTCGGACAGCCGTTCGTCGAGGGCGCGCACGAGCCATTCCTCTCCGGCGCGGCGCTTGCCCTCGACGAACTCACGGCCGGTTTCGCTGAGGGAGATGAGCTGGCGGCGGCCGTCGTCCGGATCGGGGCGGCGGTGGGTGAAGCCGCGCTCGTCGAGGGGGGCGAGAGTGGCCGCCATGGACTGCGGGCGCACGCGCTCGGCCGCGGCCAGCGCACTCATCGACGCCGGGCCCTCCTTGCTCAGGCGGCTCAGCACCGAAGTCTGCGACGGCGTCAGCTCCCGGTTGTCGGAAGCGTCCTTCAGTCGCCGGCGAATGCGGCTGAAGACCACGCGTATCTCTCGCGCTGCGTACACGGCCGAATCCGTCGCGGTGCTCTCGTCCATATCTTCAGGGTAAACTGTTCAGGATAAACTGTCCAGTTTCACCTGAAGATCTCCTCGGCCGCAGGTGGCGACGCACGTCACCCTGGCGGCGCGGAACATAACGGGGCTTGGTGCGTTGTAACGGATGTCGGTACGGCGGGCCCCCGGGCCTCACCTTCCGCCTTCCCGGACCACCGGGTTTTGCCGGACCGGGTCGCGCCACTCGCCGAGAGGCGACCCCCGTACCGATGCCAGACCACCCGCCCCCGCCGCGGCACTCCCCCCAGCCGCGCGAGGACGGGCGCCAGTGCTCCTGCTCCCGACCGCCGGACCCCCAGCCGGCAGTCATGGGAGCGGGAGCACCCCTGCACCTGAAGTCCACAAAGGACACTGTCGCTGCGGCGCGGGAACAAACCGGCCGCGGCGGCGTTATAGGGAGTGTCGGTACGGCGGGCCCCCGGGCCTCACCTATTGCCCTCCCGGACCACCGGGTTTTCCCGGACCGGGTCGCGCCACTCGCCGAGAGGCGACCCCCGTACCGGCACCCCAACCCACCGACCACCCGCCCCAGCGCGCCAACTCCCCCAGACGGCCGCGCGGGGCGGGCTCCCGCTCCTGCTCCTGCCGCCGGACCCACTGCCGCGGCGGGAGCGGGAGCATCCGTCCACTGTGGATCTTGGTTGGCCGGCTCCTCAACACCGGACCGGCGACGGGCGTCACAGCCCGGCGCGGGAACACCTGCGGCCCACCGACGTTGTACAGGCTGTCGGTGCGGCGGAGTCCCCGGGCCTCACCCACTGCCTTCCCGGACCACCGGCCTCACCGCCGGAGCCGGGTCGCGCCACCCGCCGAGAGGCGACCCCCGTACCGACACCCCGACCCCCGCGTCCACCCGCCGGTTCCCCCCACCGGCGTGGCGGGCGCGGGCCCGTGCTCCCGCACCCGGCCCGCGCGACTCCCCTCGCAGCGACGGGGGCGGGAGCACACTCACCTACCCCAGCCGTCGGCGCTCGAACAGCTCAGCCGGGCCACGGAGTCGCGGTCTGGAGCAGGCCCAGCATGCCCGACACCAGCCGCATCTGGTCCACCGTGCGGATGTCCGCCTCCAGCAGGCGCGGGGAGCAGACCAGGACGGCGACCGACTGGGCACGGGAGAGCGCCACGTTCAACCGGTTGCGCGAGAGCAGGAAGTCCAGTCCCCTCGGGAGATCCACCGCCGACGAGGACGTCATGGTCGTGATCACCACCGGCGCTTCCTGGCCCTGGAACCGGTCCACGGTGCCCACGCGCACGTCGCCGTGACCCGCGTCCGACAGGTGCCGCGAGACGACGCGGGCTTGCAGGTTGTATGGGGCCACCACCAGGAAATCCGCGTCCGTCAAGGGCCGGCCCTGCCAGGTCCGGCCGTGCAGCGAAGCCACGATCGCCACGACCTCCGCGGCCTCCTCCACCGAACGGGTGGTGTTGCCGTGGTGGTCGACCGACGCCAGGTACAGACCCGAAGCGAAGCCCTCCACCGACCGCGACGCCGACGGGTGGGCGTGCAGCAGCCCCGCGTACGAAAGCCGCGAGACCGGCTCGCACACGGCCGGGTGCATGCGCCGCGTCTGGTCGAGGAAGTAGCCGAGGTGCGGCGGCATGATGTCCGCCTCGCCGATCAGGTGACCGAGCGCCGAGGCCTCGGCGCCGGCCGGGTGCGTGCCCTGCACCACCTGCGGCAGCTGCTGCGGATCACCCAGCAGCACCACGTTCTTCGCGCACGTCGAAACCGCCAGCGCGTCCGCGAGCGCGAACTGTCCCGCTTCGTCGATCACCAGCACGTCGAACGGCTCTTCGCGCACCGCGGCGTTCGCGAACGTCCACGCCGTGCCGCCCACGAGGTGACCGGTCTCGTGCTCTTCGCGCCACTTCACCAGCGCCGGGTTGGACTTCGGCTGCTCCCACGGCAACTCCGGGTCCGGCGTGCGCTTCGCGCGTTTCGCGGCGGGCAGGTCGGCGTTGCCGAGCGCGGCCGCGAGCACGTTCTCCACCGCTTTGTGACTGGTCGACGTCACGCCCACGGTCCGGCCGGACCGCACCAGGTGCGCGATCAGCTTGCCCGCCAGGTACGTCTTTCCGGCGCCCGGCGGGCCCTGCACCGCGAGCACCGAGCCGTCGAGCCCGTCGACGGCCTTGATCACCGTCGCGACCAGGTCTTCGCCCGGCTCGGGCAGCTGTGCTCCGCCGCGCAGCCGGGGTGAAGAGCGTCGCAGCAGGTCGACACCCGGGTGCGCGGGCAGCACCGGTAACGCGTCCACGACGAGCTGCGCCAGCTCGGCCACCGCCTCGTCCTTCGGCGACGGCCGCACGGGACTGCCGGGCAGCACCGCCGCGGGCCGGTCCGGCGAAGTCGCGTCCGGCGCGCTGCTCTCCTCCAGCGTCAGCTCGACGGCCGACGAGCCGATCACCTTGGCATCACGCGAGTTCGCGCCGTACCGCAGCCGCACGTCGTCGCCCGGCGCGAACGGGTGCGGCCGGTCCGGGTCGCACGCGAGCACCAGCGTCCGCTTCGCCGTGCGCAGCCGGCCGGACGGCGGCACCCACTCCCCGACGCTCATCGACACCGGCACCGCGCAAGTCGTATCCACCTCGAGGTCGCCCAGCGGCGCCGCGAGCTGGCGGAAGAACTCCCACCAGGCCGGATTCGTCTCACGCCGGTGGTAGCCGACGGACGCGGCGAGCAGCGCGCGGGCGTGATCGTCCGGGGTGAACTCCGCCGGGTCCTCGGGCAGCCCTTCGATCAGCGGGTCCACCAAAGCCGCCATCGCGGCCGCCCGCTCCGCGCGGCGCTGGGCGGCGACGTCCTCTTCGGACGTCCTCAGTAGAGCGTCCTCTTCGGACTCGACCACGGGCGGGACCGGCTCGATTCCTGCCTCTTCCCGGACCTGGTGCAGGAACTCCAGCAGCCGCAACGTCGAAACGCAGTCGTACTCGTTGTAGTCACCGATGCCGTGCAGCACCTCTTCGGCGCGCTCGGTCTCGCCGGCGTGCGAGAGCGTGAGGTACTCCTCGTACGCCTCGATGCTGGACACGGCCGTCTTCACGTCGCCTTCGCGCGCGGCGGGCATGTACAGCGGCTCCAGGTACTTGATGGAGTACGACCGCTGCCCGACGCGCAAAGCCTTACGCACCACCGCGTACAGGTCCACCATCGCGCCACTGCGCACCAGCTCGTCCACGGCCTCCTCGCGCGTGCCGTGCACCGCGGCGAGCCGCTTCACGGCCGTCACCTCGTACGGCGCGTAGTGGTAGACGTGCGCGCCGGGGTACTCCGCCAGCCGAGCCGTCGCGAAGTCCACGAAGTCTTCGAACGCCCGCTTCTCCTGCGCGCGCGAGTGCGCCCAGAACGGCGTGAACCGCTGGCCCTCGGCGTCGGAGGTGACGGCGCCGAAGAGGTACTCCAGCCCGGTGCCCGCCAACGCGTACGGGTCGCCCTCCATGTCGAAGAACACGTCACCCGGGCTCGGCGCCGGCAGCTCGGCGAGCGTGTCCGGGCCGATCACCTCGTACGCGAGCTCGCCGGTTTCGTCTTGGCGCACCTGGATAGCGGCCTGCGCGCGCAGCGTGGCGAACGTGGTGACGGACATGTCGCGCGGCCGGTCCGCCGGCTCGGCGACCGCGAGCGAGTCGATCGTGCCGAGCCCGGCCGTCGCCAGCTTGCGCCGCTGCTCGCTGCGCATCCCGGCCACCAGCGACAGATCGCGGTCGGCTTCGCGCGCCGAAGCGCAGTGCTGCGCGTAACCGCAGGCGCCGCACGCGGGCCGCTCGTCGGCCCACAGCTTCACTGGCAGCTGCGGGGGCCGCGCGCGTAGACGCGAGCGGAGGCGGTCGAGCAGCGGGAGGAAGTCGTCGACGCGGAGGGTGCGCGTGGTGCCGTCGCCGAGCAGCAGGTGCATCTCCGGGCCGGACGGCCAGCCCGCGCGTCGCAGAGCGTCGGCGTACGCGGCCAGCTGAACCACCGCCGCCGGCTTGGCGTGCCGGGCCAGCTTGGTGTCGTAGACCTCGTAGCGGCCTTCGTCGTCACGCAGCAGGAAGTCGGCGCGGCCGGTGAACTCGTCGTCGTGGAACACCGCCTGGTAGACGACGGGAGCGCCGGCCCGCAACGCCTCCGCGGTGGCCTTCGCCGCCACCACGGGGTCGCGCTCTTCGATCTCGACGACCTGGGTCTTCTCGCTCCGCAGCCGCCCGAGCGTGGCCGCCTCGTGCGCGCGGCCGTGCTTGACGGCCAGCTGGTCCGGCCCCGAGCCGGGCCGCGGCGCGCCGGGCAGACCGGCGGCCAGTGCCTGGGTGAGCACACTCCGGTGCTCGCATTCGAGCAGGTCGGCGAGATCGGACGGCGTGTACATCGCCGCGAAGTCTGACACGGCCGCCTGCGCACCCGGACCACCAGCATCCCGACACGCCGACAGCCGGGAGGGCTCGTGAGTGGCTATGACGGTTAGAACCGGCATAAACACTCACGAGTCTCAGCGGCGCGGGGGCATCGGGACCACGTCGAGGTCGCGGGCCACGTGGATCTCGCCGTCGAAGACCTTGGCGGCCTCGTCGCGGAACCGGTCGGCCTCCTCATAGGGGTAGCGCTGCGAGAAGTGTGTCAGCACCAGCGTGCGGGCACCGGACTCGGCGGCGAGACGACCGGCGTCGCTCGCGGTGAGGTGGCCATAGCGCTCGGCGAGGTCCGCGTCGGCCTGGCGGAACGTGGACTCGGCGACGAGCAGGTCCGCCTCACGCGCGCAAGCGAACGCGCCCGGGCACAGCCGGGTGTCCATCACGAACGCGAAGACCTGGCCCGGCCGCGGCTCGCTGACGTCGGCGAGCAAGACCGTGCGCCCGTCCAGGGTCAGCGAGCCCTCGCGCTGGAGCCGGGAGACGTCCGGGCCGCGCACCCCGGCCGCGGCCAGCGCGGCGGGCAGCATGCGGACGCCGTCGGGCTCGGCGAAGCGGTAGCCGTAGCAGTCGATGCGGTGGTCGAGGGCGTACGCCGACAGCGGGCCGTCCAGCGGGCCGTCGCCGGTCACCGGCAGCTCGACCAGCTCCGCGCGCTCGTGGAACGCCGTCGAGTGCCGCAGCCGGTCGAAGTACACCTGACCGGACGCCGGGTAGTGACAGCGCACGGGATGCGCCACGGCGTCCATCGAGAAGCGCTGGATGACCCCGGCCAGGCCGAGGCTGTGGTCACCGTGGAAGTGGGTCACGCAGACCCTGGTCAGCGCGTTCGCGGCCACACCCGCGTGGATCATCTGCCGCTGCGTGCCCTCGCCGGGGTCGAAGAGCACCCCCTCGCCGTCGAACCGCAGGAGGTAGCCGTTGTGGTTGCGGTGCCGCGTCGGCGTCTGGCTGGCCGAGCCGAGCACCACGAGCTCGCGCCGTGACATCCCGACATCTTCCCCCGGGCACACCTCGGCCTGCCACGGAATTGATCTTCGAAGCACAACGGCCGCCCGATGTTTATTCCGGGCGGCCGTCATGATCGAAATTGCGGTGCGAATACGAGCAGATACGAAAGGTGACCGCTCGCGCAATTGTTGTTAAATCCGCGCTACCGATTCCTTAATACCCAGTACTTCCCGATACCAATGCGCGGCTTCGGCCAGCCGCGCGGTCAGTCCCGGCCCCGGGGACTCGCCGGTGCGGGCCCAGACTCGGCTGCTTTCGTACCAGTGATCCCGGGTGAGCAGGGAGTACTGATGCTCGCTCAGCCAGGCCAGCGCGGCGCGGGTGCGGGCGCGGTGCTCGTCGAGCCGCAGGTCGGCCGCGGGAAGCGGCAGGTCGAGCGCCTCGCAGACCGAGGTGAGCAGGCTCCGCACCCGCACCGGGCGCGGGTCGGCCGCGTGGAACACCTCACCGGCCCGCCCCAGCCCCGGGTCCAGCGCGAACGCGGCGATGACCTTGGCCAGGTCGCCGACCGCGATCACCGACGTGCGCGCCGAACCGCCCTCGGCCCAGGCCGGCACCGCGCGCAGCCACCGCACCAGCGTGGGGACCACGTGCCGGTCCCCCGCGCCGTAGACCAGATGCGGCCGCAGGACGACCCCGCCCGCCCCCCGGACCAGCCACTCGGCCGCCAGCCGGCTCCGGCTGGTGGCCGACCCCGGGTCCGTGACCAGCGCCGATCCACCCGAGGCAGCCAGGACGTCGTCCGGCAGCCGCACCGATTCGGTGCCTCCGCGGTGGTCGCCGTCGCGGTAGACCGCGCAGGTGCTCAAGTAGAGCGGCCGCCGCACGCCGGCACGGCGGGCCTCCGCGAGCAGGTTCCGGGTGCCGTCTTCGTTGACGGCGGTGCAGAGGTCGGCGTCGCCGCCGATGTGGGAAGCCAGGTGCACCAGGGTGGTGACCCCGGTGCACACGCCGGCCAGGCCGGTGGCGTCGGTGAGGTCACCGCGCCACTCGGCCACGCCCGCGCCGGCCATCCACGCCGGCATCGGCCGCCGGACGAGCACGCGCAGCCGCGCGCCCGCCCCGCGTTCCACCAGCTCCCGCACCACGGCCGCGCCGATGAAGCCGTTCGCGCCCGTGACCAGGATGTCCGTCTTACTGTCCGCCCCCAGGCCGGCAGTCATGACAAGCGCATCGCCAGCGTGCCGACGGCCGCGGTGTCCCCGTTCTGCTCGAACACCACCCGCACCACGCGGGCGCCGTCCGCGGCCACCTCGAGCTCTTCGGCCGTGATCAGGCAGTCGGCGTCGAACTCCACGTACGACTCGAACTCGAACTCGGCCCGCACGGGCAGCGCGGCCGGGTCGCCGACCTGCAGCAGGGCCGTCTGCCGGGCGGCCTCGGCCAGCACCATGGCCGGCACGTGGTCCACCACGTGGTCGAACAGCACCGCGTGGTCCGGGTCGAACCGCAGGGCCAGCACCCCGGGCACCTCGGTCTCCGCGACCAGCACGTCCCCGGTCCGGTCCCGGCCGACGAGAGCCGGCTCGACCGTGGGCAGCACCCCGGCCTGGAACGGCGTCGCGGCGAAGTGCTCGCCCCGAACCCGCCGGTAGACGGCCGAGGACACGCAGCGCCAACGGTCCGACGCGGTGCCGATGTGGTGGCCGTCGCGGAAGCAGTCGAAGTCGAAGCGCATCCCGGCGACGTTCTTCCCGCGCGCCTGGACGTCGTGCGCGGTGGCCCGCAGGACCACGTCGACCGGGCGGCCCACGGTGGCCAGACCAGCCTGGTCGACGTCGTAGGTCTTCCAGTCGGACAGGAAGCTGTAGCCCATCGGGACGCCGTACGCCCGGTGCGCGATCAGCAGGCCCGCTTGCCGGACCGTCTCGGCGTACAGCAGCGGGTCGTGCGAAGCCGGTGTGAGCGGGCCGAAGAAGCTGTGCCGGCGCGGCCACTGCGCGCCGATCTCGAAGCGGCCCTCGCCGAGAATGTTCAGATCGGTGACGAAGACTTCCGAGACGGCCGCGCGGTGGACGAGATTGCGCGGGATCGTCTGCTGGAAATCCACCGACCGTCCCGGCGGCAGTTCGTCACCGGTAGTGGCCAATTGTGTGCGGACAGGATGGGTCAAAGTGCCGACCATGTCGGTCCTCCCAGAAAGCTTTCCCCAGTTTCCCCAGTACCTTTCAATTTCTAGCCGAATCGGCCGCACAAAACCATACCTACCTACCGGTTTTTTTCTCTGGCTCTCCGCGCCTCGGCGTCGTAGACTGGTCACTTGACGTCGGGGGCGGCACCGCCGGTCCCGACCACGCAAGCACGGAAGGGGCAGGACGTGGCTCGCCAGGAACGCGCGGAGCAGACTCGCAAGGCCATCCTCGAGGCAGCAGCCTCCCGGTTCGACGCGGTCGGCTTCCTTGGCGCGAGCCTGTCGGACATCCTCGCCGAGGCCGGGGTGACCAAGGGCGCGCTGTACTTCCACTTCAAGTCCAAAGAGGACCTCGCCGAGGCGCTCATCCAGGAGCAGTTCGGCGTGCTGGACGGCGTGCCGGAGATGGACGACCCGGGCCTGCAGACGGTGATCGACTGGTCCCGCGACGTCGCGATGGGCCTGCAGTACGACGTCCGGGTGCGAGCGGGCATCCGGCTCGTCATCGAGCAGGGCACGTTCGTCGCCCCCGCCGGCAACGCCTACAAGCAGTGGATCGACACGCTCCACGGCTGCCTGCTCGCGGCGCGCGCGGCGGGCGACCTCCGCAAGGAGGTCAACCCGCACGACCTCGCCCAGCTCGTGGTCGCGTCCTTCACCGGGATCCAGCTGAGCTCGCAGGTGCTGACCGGCCGGGCAGACCTGCTCGAGCGCGTGACCTTCATGTGGCGCACCATCCTCAGCTCCGTGGTGCCCCCGCGCCGGCTGCACAAGTTCCACCTCGAGGGAACTCCCCAGCCGGCGGAAACCGCTTCCGCCTGAGGCGCACCGGAGCCGCCCGGCCCGTGCTCAACCGCGAATGCCCGGCACCACCGCGGAAAGCCACCCGGGCGAGGCCGGATCGATCAGCCGCCACAGCTCGATCAGCGTGCGGGCCAGGTCGACGTCCGGGTCGATCGTCCCGCTCGCGACCACCGCCTCCAGCCCCACGCAGGTGACGACCAGCAGCAGGGCCACCGTGTCGGACGGCGCCTCGCCGGCCAGCTCGCCCGCCTCGTGCGCGTCGGCCACGTACTGGCGGATCCGGGCGAACCAGGCCCGCGAGAACGCCACGTACCGCTCGTCCTTCGCGCCCATCTCCCGGGTCAGCCGGAAGCTGGCGCCGACCTTCGGCTCGGTCTCGAGCCAGCCCATCAGCGCGTGGCCGAGCACCGCGAGTCGCCGCAGCGCGGGCAGTGATGCCTGCTCCCGGTGTTCGACGTGCTCGTTCAGCACCGTGACGGCGGCCTGCTGGACCTCGTCGCAGATCTCGTCCTTCGAGGAGAAGTGGAAGTACAGGCCGCCCTTGGTAATGCCGGCCTCGCGCGCGATGTCCACCATGCTGGTGGCCGCGTAACCGTCACGGTGCAGCAGCACGGCCGCGGCGTCCAGCAAGAGGAGCCGGGTCTGCTCCGCGCGCGCCTGCTTGGTCACCGTCGTTCCCATCTCCTCGGACCGGCCCGGGGCGAACCCTTGGCCAGCTCAACCCTGCCATAATTACATACCAACCGCCCGGTTTACAAGCGGTCAACGGCGAAATACCGGTCGCAACCGGCACTTCCTTCAGGCTAACCGCAGGTAAACAGACCGACCTCCCGGTTTTGTATTGAAAACCGACCTCCCGGTTTGATACGCTGCGCCGGTGGGACCAGTCACATGGCCGGCGAGATGGGGGCGCTGGGGGCGCCGCCGGCCGGGTCCCCGCCGACGCGGACACCGGAGGACAGCACTCATGATGAACTACGAAATACTCGGGCAGATCAGAGTCAGCGGCCGTCCCGGTGTCAGCGCGCCACGGGCCCGCAAGATCGAGACGCTGCTGGCGGCCCTGCTGGCCAAGAACAACCAGGTGGTGACCACCGAGCACCTGATCGGCGAGATCTGGGGCGAGAACCCGCCGGCCCGGGCCAGCGCGGCGCTGTACGTCTACGTCTCGCAGCTGCGGAAGCTCCTTCGTGGCACCGGCGAATCCGACGAGAGCCCGGTGGTCACCAGCCCCCGCGGCTACTCGCTCCACGTCGGCATCGACGAGCTCGACGCCGACCGCTTCACCCGCCTGTACCAGGAAGGCCGGGCCTTGCACTGGGACCGCAGCTACGGCCAGGCCGCCAAGGTGCTGCGCCAGGCCGCGGACCTCTGGCGGGGCGAGGCCTTCGGCGGCTTCACCGACTCCCCCGACGTGCAGGCCTATGCCGCGCTGCTCGAAGAGAGCCGGCTGGAGTGCCTGGAATTGCTGATGGAGACCGAGCTGCTGATCGGGCGGCACCGCGAGGTGGTCGGGCAGCTCTCCGCGCTGGCGAAGGAGCACACGCTGCGCGAGACCTTCTACGAGTACCTGATGACCGCGCTCCTGCGGTCGAACCGGCGGGCCGAGGCGCTGGAGACGTTCGCCTCGGCGCGGCAGAACCTGGTGCAGCAGCTGGGCATCGAGCCCGGCAGCTCGCTGCGGAAGCTGCACCACAGCATCCTCGTCGGCGAGCTCTCGGACGCGGTTTGACCAACCGCGACACTCCACGGCCCGGCCCTCCGCCACCAGCGGAAGGCCGGGCCGTTTTCGTTGGCCGCTAACTGCGGAACACCGACACCACGGGGCCGCCGCACTCGACCGGCTCGCCGTACCAGCCGCCCCAGCGGCTGTCGAGCACCAGGTCGGCCAGCTCCGCCATCAGGTCCAGCTCCGCGGGCCAGACGTACCGGGCGGGCACCTTCGCGCCGGTGAGCAGGATGGTCTGGCGGATGCTGTCGACCCCGGCCACCCAGACGTCCGCTGCCCAGCGCTCCGGATCCGGCTGCTGTCCCTGGACCACCAGCGCGCCGCCGGGCCGCAGCAGCCGGCTCAGGCGCCGCATGAGGCGAAGTTGCTCGCGCTGCACGGAAAACCGGGTGAGCGCGTCCGCGGGGACGTACACGACGTCGTATCGCAGGCCGGTCGGCAGGCCCTGCTCGAGATCCGCGGCGGTGACCGCGTAGCCCTCCCCGGCCATCGCGTCGGCGACCGAGCCGCCGCCCAGTGCCAGCACCCGCCCGCCGTGGCGGGCCACGCGGTCGGTGACCTCGGCGAGGAACGCCACAGCGCCCGCGGGGTCGTCGGCCAGCGGCGCCAGCCACGCGTCGAGCACGTCGGCCGGCTTCTCGTCGATGCGGGTCGGCATCACGCCACCTCACTTCACGGAACTGGTCTTCTCTTCACGAAGTCCCTTGGTCACCCAGCGTGCTCCAGCGACCTAAAGTCGACCTTGTGGGCGCACGCCAAAGGGCGGCCCGCGCGTGGCGGGCCGCCCTTCGCCGGTGGTGCCGGGAGATCAGCCGTTGGAGCGCTGGTGGAACTTGCGCACCGCGAAGAACGCGGCGAGCGCCGTGATGCCCACCCACCAGGCCAGTGCGAGCCAGCCCGTGGAGCCGAGCGCCGTGCCGTTCATCAGCGCGCGGACCGCGTCGATCAGCACCGTCACCGGCTGGTTGTCGACGATGACACGAAGCACCCCGGGCATCGACGCCGTCGGCACCAGAGCGCTGGTGGCATAGGGGATGAAGACCAGGATCATGCCGAGGCCGCTCGCGCCCTCGACGGTCTTGGCGATCGAGCCCAGCAGCGTGGCGAGCCAGAAGATGCCCGAGGCGAACAGCGCCAGCAGGCCGATCGCGCCGAGCCAGCCGAGCACGCCGCCGCCCGGGCGGAAGCCGATCGCGAGGCCGATCGCGACCATCACCACGAGCGAGAGCAGGCTGCGCAGGACCCCGGCGACGACGTGGCCGACGAGCACGGCCGGGCCGGCCATCGGCATCGAGCGGAACCGCTCCACCAGCCCGTTGGTCAGGTCGGCGGCGACGCCGACCACGGTGGTGGTGGAGTTGAAGCCGATGCTGACCACGACCAGGCCCGGCACCAGGTAGTCCACATAGGCCATGCCGGGCAGATTGATCGCGCCGCCGAACATGAAGCGGAACAGCAGGAGCAGCACGATCGGCAGCGAAACCGCCTGGATCAGCATCTCCGGGTTCCGGGTGATGTGCTTGACGTTGCGGCCGATCAGCACCCGGTAGTCGGACAGGGCCAGCGCGAGCGGGGACCGCCGATCCGGCGTGTCGGGGATCTGCTTCCCCACGGTCTCCTCGGACAGGGTCTGGGTCATCGCTTCTCTCCCGCGGTTCCGGTAAGGGTGGTGAAGACGTCGTCCAGGGTCGGTTCGGACAGCTCCAGCCCGGTGGTCTCCAGGCCGGCGTCGGCGACCTGGTTGAGCACCCGCCGGACCTCGGCGGGCTGGTCGATGGCGATGCTGACGGCGGTGCCCAGCAGCACGCCGCCGGCCACCTGGTGGGCCTGGGCGGCCTCGGCGGCCGTCGCGAACTCGAGCTTCAGCCGCTCGGAGCCGACCTTGCGCTTGAGCTCCGCCGCGGTGCCCTCGGCGACCACGCGGCCCTTGTCGATCACCGCGATCCGGTCGGCCAGCTGGTCGGCCTCGTCGAGGTACTGGGTGGTGAGCAGGATCGTGGTGCCGCTCTTGAGCAGCTCCCGGATCGCGTCCCACATCGCCGAGCGGCTGCGCGGGTCGAGGCCCGTGGTGGGCTCGTCCAGGAACAGCACCGGCGGTGAGGTGATCAGGCTGATCGCCAGGTCGAGCCGGCGGCGCATGCCGCCGGAGTAGGTCTTGACCTGCCGGTCGGCCGCGTCCACCAGATCGAACTGCGCGAGCAGCTCGACGGCCCGGGTCTTCGCGGCGGCGCCGGACAGGTGGAACAGCCGCGCCATCATCTCCAGGTTCTCGCGGGCGGTGAGCAGTTCGTCGACGGCGGTGTCCTGCCCCGTCAGGCCGATCTGCTCGCGCACCTTGCGCTTGCGCCCGGCGACGTCGTGGCCATTGACGGTCACGGTGCCGCCGTCGGCGTCCAGCAGGGTGCTGAGGATCCGCACCGTGGTGGTCTTGCCGGCGCCGTTGGGCCCGAGCAGCGCGAACATCGTGCCGCGCTCCACGTTCAGGTCGACGCCTTCCAGGACGTCGACGTCCCCAAAGGACTTGCGCAGCCCCCGCGCTTCGATCGCATAGCCGGTGACCATCGGTTTACCTCTCCTCGTTCGGGTCGAGATCGAAAACGAACTTCTCGCGTCGGAAACCGGCAAGGAGCCCGGAAAACTGTCCGTGCCAGTGGACCCCACCGCGCCGGGGCGCGGCAATAATGGCCGGGTCACGCGGATCTAGGGGTGGACTAGTCATCATCGTCGCCGCCGATCGCCATGCTGATCAGCGCGTCGGCGTCGAGATCGTCGATCGTGGCCGCCGCCACGGCTTCCGGTTCCGGGCCGGTGCCTTCCGGCAGCCGGACACCGGCCAGCTCCAGCAGGCCGTCCAGGAGCCCGGCCGAGCGCAGCTGTTCCAGCGAGAGGCCCGCCAGTGCGTCGCGGACTCCTTGCTCGGTAACGGTTCCGGCCGGTTGGACGGTCTCCTCCCCGACCAGTTCGCCGGCCAGGTGCCCGGCCAGGATCCGCGGGGTCGGGTAGTCGAAGATCAGGCTGACCGGCAGCTTCAGCCCGGTGACGAGGCTGAGCTTGTTCCGGAACCCGGTCGCCGACAGGGAGTCGAACCCGACCTCGTTGAACGAGCGGTCCGGCTCCACCGCCTCCGGCCCGGCGTGGCCGAGCAGCGCGGCGGCATGCGTCCGCACCAGGGTGAGCACGGCCGGGACGCGCTTGTTCACCGGCAGGCCGCCCAGCTTCTGCGCGAGCGACTCGGTTTCCTCCGCGGCATCCTGAGCCGCGCGACGGCCCGGGGTGCCCGCCAGACCGCGCAAGACGGCCGGAAGGTCGTCGTCGCCCGTGCCCGCCAGCACCCGGGTGTCGAGCGCGATCGGGACCAGGAGCGCCTCGGCCGAGCCCGTCGCCGAGTCCAGCAGCCGCAGGCCGTCCTCGGTGGACAGTGGAGTGATGCCGGTCTCGCCGATGCGGTGCGCGTCGGAGTCCTCCAGTGCCTCGCCCATACCGTCGGCCCACAGGCCCCACGCCAGCGACGTGCCCGTCAGCCCTTCGGCCCGGCGGCGGACCGCCAGCGCGTCGAGGAAGGCGTTCGCCGCGGCGTAACTGCCCTGCCCTGGCGCGCCGAGTACCCCGGCGGCCGAGGAGAACAACACAAACGCCGTGAGGTCGGCTTCGCGGGTCAGCTCGTGCAGCGTCAGTGCCGCGTCGGCCTTCGGCCGCAGCACGGTGTCCAGGCGTTCTGGCGTCAGCGACGTGAGCACGCCGTCGTCGAGCACACCGGCGGCGTGGACGACACCGCGCAGCGGCGCGTCCGGGGAAACCTGGGCCAGCAAAGCCGTTGCCGCATCACGGTCGGCCACGTCGCAAGCAGCCAAGGTGACGTCGGCGCCCAGCCCGGTCAGTTCGTCGCGCAGTTCCGCCGCGCCCGGGGCATCGGCCCCGCGCCGGCTGGCGAGCAGCAGGTGCCGCACGCCGTGCTCGGTGACCAGATGCCGGGCGACAGCGCTGCCCAGCGCACCGGTGGCGCCGGTGACCAGCACCGTGCCCTCGGCGTCCCAGACCGGCGCCCCGGCCGCGTCGGCCGCCCGGGCCAGGCGCGGCACCAACACCGCGCCGGAGCGCAGGGCCACCTGCGGCTCGTCCGACGCCGATACCGCGGCCAGCGTGCGGCCGGTCGGGGTGCCCGCGCCGAGGTCGACGAGCGCGATGCGGCCCGGGTGCTCGGCCTGCGCCGAACGCACCAAGCCGGCCACCGCGGCACCGACCGGGTCGGGGTTCTCCCCCGCCTCCGTGGCCACCGCACCGCGG
>DASXYS010000221.1:0-15905 GCA_036502365.1 Amycolatopsis sp. | reverse complement strand
TCGCGACCGAGGAGTGGGCCCGGCAGAACTCGGGCACGAAGCAGCCGAACCCGCTCGTGCTGCTCGTCGGCGAGCCCCACACCGGGCAGCGCCGCCTGTGGCGGACGATCCACACCGAGCTCAGCGCCGCCGACGTCGGTTTCGAGGCCGAGGTGGCGGTCACCGCCCCGGACCTGCTGGCCACGGCCGGCGACCAGCCGGTCGAGGTGGTGCTCCGTGACCACGTCGCCAAGCAGGGGGATCCGCCCCTCCTGCTGCTCGAAGAGGTCGACGCCCTGTTCGAGAAGGAGCCCGGCAGCGTCCTGCGCGCGCTCCGGGACTACGCGCACGACCAGGACAGCTGCCGCCTGCTGGTGCTCGCGGGCACCGAGCGCGTGCTGGAGGTGCTGCGCACCGAGGCCCCGGACTTCGCGCAGACCGTGATCCAGTACCGGATGCCGCGGTTCGCCCAGTCCGGCCGGACCGCCGCGCTGCTGGACGTGATCGCGGCCGAACGCTCGTTCGTGCTGCCGCCCGAGGTGCGGGATCGCCTGGTCCCGCTGGCCGGGGGCGCCGGCAACGGCGCCCGCGGGGTGGAGGCGGTGCTCGACGCGGCCGCCCGCGGGGCCGTCGCCGGCGGGGTGTCCCCGGACGGCCGGGTCCATCTCGGGCTGGAGCACGTCGCGCCGCTCGCCGCCGCGGCGGAGCAGCGGGCGGGCCGTCCGGTCGAAGAGCTGCTGGCCGAACTGGACGCGATGATCGGGCTCGCCCCGGTGAAGGAGCGGGTGCGGGCGCTGGTCTCCGAGGCGGCGATCGACGCGCGGCGCCGGGACGCGGGCCTGCCGGTCACGGTCCGCAGCCGGCACCTGGTGCTCACCGGCAACCCGGGCACCGCGAAGACGACCGTCGCCCGCCTGATCGGGAAGATCTACCAGGCGCTCGGGATGCTGTCCAAGGGCCACGTGGTCGAGGTGGCCCGGCCGGACCTGGTCGGCGAGTACATCGGCGAGACGTCGAAGAAGACCCGCGCGGTCTGCGAACGGGCGACCGGCGGCGTGCTGTTCATCGACGAGGCGTACAGCCTCTCCCTCGACAAGGAGGACGAGTACGGCCGCGAGGCCGTCGCCGAAATCCTGGTCCAGATGGAGAACCACCGCGACGATCTGGTGGTGCTCGTCGCGGGTTATCCGAAGGAGATGGACGGCTTCCTCGAGTCGAACCCCGGCCTGCGGTCCCGTTTCTCCTCCCGGATCGAGTTCCCGGACTACAGCAACGACGAGCTGGCCGCCATCTTCCGGTCGATGGCCGAAAGCCAGGGCTATCAGCTCGACGGCGACCTGGCCGGGGCGCTGCCCGAGGCGATCCGCCGGATCCCGCGCGGGCGGGGCTTCGCCAACGGCCGTTCCGTGCGCGGGCTGCTGGAGGCCGTGCTCGGGAAGCAGGCCGGACGGCTCGCCGCGCAGCCCGCCGGACCCGATTCCGCGCTGGCCCTGCTGGTCGCCGCCGACCTGCCGGGGGAAGCCGGGGTCGGGGTCGCCGACGACGCCGGGCCGCGGCGCGGTCTCGACGACCTGCTGGCCGAACTCGACGGCATGATCGGCCTCGACGGCGTCAAGCAGCGGGTCCGGGCGCTCGTCGCGGAAACCCGGATGGACGCGCGGCGCCGCAAAGCCGGGCTGCCGGTCGGGGCGCGCAGCCGGCACCTGGTCTTCACCGGCAATCCGGGCACGGCCAAGACCACGGTCGCGCGGCTGATGGGCCAGCTCTACCGCGAGCTGGGGGTGCTGCCGTCCGGGCACCTGGTCGAGGTCGCGCGGCCGGACCTGGTCGGGGAGTACCTGGGGCAGACCGCGCCGAAGACGCGCGAGGTGTGCGAACGGGCGATCGGCGGCGTGCTGTTCGTGGACGAGGCGTACACGCTGGCGCAGGGGACCGGGTCCGACTACGGCCAGGAGGCCGTCGCCGAACTGCTGGTGCAGATGGAAAACCACCGGGACGACCTGATCGTGATCGCCGCGGGCTACCCGGCGGACATGGACCGCTTCCTGGACGCCAACGCCGGCCTGCGCTCGCGCTTCGGCGGCACGGTCGAGTTCGCCGACTACGACAACGCCCAGCTCGCCGCCATCTTCACCGCGATGGCGGCCGGGCAGGGCTACCGGCTGGCCGAGGACCTGACGGCCGCGCTGCCCGGGGCCATGGCCGGCCTCGACCGCGGCCGCGGGTTCGCCAACGGCCGCTCCGCCCGGGGCCTGCTGGAGGGCACGATCGCCGCGCAGTCATTGCGGCTGGCCGGGCCGGACGTCGACCTGGAGTCGGTGGGCGACGCCGAACTCGCCCTGCTGACCGCGGCCGACCTGCCCGGGCCGGGGTGAACGGGGGCCTTCGCACAGGCCCATCGAGCTGGGCCACGGCACCCGGCCACCGCGCGCGGTGGCCGGGTGGAGCCGCTGCGCAGGAGCACCGCGCCCGGCCTCCGCACTCCGCCATCGGGGCGTCTCCTCGTCTGGGCGACGCCGTCGCCGCCCGGCCCGACCCCGGCGGCTACGCTGAACGTCGTGCCTTCTCCCACCACTGAGCCTTCTACGACCGGGCCTTCCACCACCGAGCCGGCCACCGGCCGTCGTGTCTCCCTCGTGACGCTGGGCTGTGCCCGCAACGAGGTCGACTCCGAGGAGCTGGCCGGACGCCTGGCGGCCGGGGGCTGGGAGCTGGCCGCCGACCCGGAGGACTCCGACGTCGTCGTGGTCAACACGTGCGGCTTCGTGGAGTCGGCGAAGAAGGACTCGGTGGACACGCTGCTGGCCGCCGCCGACACCGGCCGCAAGGTGGTCGCGGTCGGCTGCATGGCCGAGCGGTACGGCCACGAGCTGGCCGACAGCCTGCCGGAGGCCGACGCGGTGCTCGGCTTCGACCACTACGCCGAGCTGTCCGACCGTCTCGACGACGTGGTGGCCGGCCGCAAGCTCGCCTCGCACACCCCGTCCGACCGCCGCAAGCTGCTCCCGATCAGCCCGGTCCAGCGCCCCGCGGCCAGCGAGTCCGTCGAGGTCCCGGGGCACGCCCAGCACGGCTGGGGCCCGCGCGTGCTGCGCACCCGGCTGGACACTTCTCCGGTGGCGGCGCTGAAGATCGCGTCGGGCTGCGACCGGCGCTGCTCGTTCTGCGCGATCCCGTCGTTCCGCGGTTCGTTCGTGTCGCGGCAGCCGGAGGAGATCGTCGCCGAGGCGCGGTGGCTCGCCGAGAACGGCGTCAAGGAGCTGTTCCTGGTCAGCGAGAACTCCACCTCGTACGGCAAGGACTTCGGCCGTGACGGCGCCAGCGCGCTCGAGCGGCTGCTGCCGCGGCTGGCCGAGGTCGAGGGCATCGACCGGGTGCGCGTGTCCTACCTCCAGCCGGCCGAGACGCGGCCACAGCTGGTCAAGGCCATCGCGGCCACGCCGGGCGTCGCGGACTACTTCGACCTTTCGTTCCAGCACTCCAGCGAGCAGGTGCTGCGCCGGATGCGCCGGTTCGGCTCGACCGACTCCTTCCTCGCGCTGACCGAGCAGATCCGCGAGTACGCGCCGGAGGCGGGCATCCGGACCAACGTGATCGTCGGCTTCCCCGGCGAGACCGAGCACGACCTGGCCGAGCTGGAGCGCTTCCTGACCGGCGCCCGGCTCGACGCGGTCGGCGTGTTCGGCTACTCCGACGAGGACGGCACCGAGGCCGAGACCTTCGATGGCAAGCTGGACCCGCAGGAGGTCACCGCCCGCGTCACGCGCATCTCCGCGCTGGTCGAGGAACTCACCGCCCAGCGCGCCGAGGACCGCATCGGCACCTTCGTCGACGTGCTGGTCGAGCAGGCGGCCGAGGACGGCGAAGACGCCGTGGGCCGCGCCGCGCACCAGGCCCCCGAGGTCGACGGCGAGTGCGTGATCCTGGAGGAGGAGCCGGCCCTGAAGCCCGGTGACCTGGTCCGCTGCGAGGTCGTCGAATCGGCCGGGGTCGACCTGGTGGTCCGCCCGGTACCGGACGCCGACCGGTGAGTGCCGCCCCCAGCGACGCCGGCGAGGGCATGACCCGCAAAGGGCAGGCCCCCGCCCGTCCCGCCGAGGCCGCCGCCCAGGTGCCGGAGCCGACGCCGGTCCCGACCCTCAACCTCGCCAACCTGCTGACCCTTTCGCGGCTGGTGCTGGTGCCGCTGTTCGTGCTCGCGCTGTTCACCGGCGACGGCGCGGACACCACCTGGCGGCTGATCGCGACCGGCCTGTTCGCCGTCGCCTCGGCCACCGACCAGGTGGACGGCTGGGTGGCGCGCAAGTACGGCCTGATCACCGACTTCGGCAAGATCGCCGACCCGATCGCGGACAAGGCGCTGATCGGCGCCGCGCTGGTCGGGCTGAGCGTGCTCGGCGAACTGCCCTGGTGGGTCACGATCGTGATCGCCGTGCGGGAGATCGGCGTGACGCTGCTGCGGTTCTGGGTGATCCGCCACGGCGTGATCCCGGCCAGCCGCGGCGGCAAGGCCAAGACGATGACCCAGATCCTGGCCATCGTCGTCTACCTGCTGCCGCTGTCGGGCGGCGCGGACCCGGTCCGCTGGGTGCTGATGGGCCTGGCCGTGGTGCTGACCGTGGTCACCGGCGTCGACTACCTGGTGCGCGCGATCCGGCTGCGCGCGGCCGGCCGCCGCGCCACCGGCGCCTGATGCCCGCTGATTCTGCTGGGCCTGATCCCGACGGGCAGGCCGCCAGGCTGGTGGCGACGCTCACCCGGCGTGGTGAGACGGTGGCCGCGGCCGAGTCGCTGACCGCGGGCCTGGTCTGCGCCACGCTGGCCCGGATCCCCGGTGCGAGCGCCGTGCTGCGCGGCGGGCTGGTGGTCTACGCCACCGAGCTGAAGCACCTGCTCGCGGGCGTCGACGAGGAGCTGCTGGCCGCCCGCGGCGCGGTCGATCCCGAGGTCGCGGCCCAGCTCGCGGCCGGTGCCCGTGATCGCTGCGGCGCGACCTGGGGCCTGGGCCTGACCGGCGTCGCCGGGCCGTCGGCGCAGGACGGGGTGGCCCCGGGCACGGTGCACATCGGGCTCGGCGGGCCCTCCGGCCGGACCGTCCGTACCCTGGTGCTGACCGGTGACCGTGACGCCGTCCGGACCGGCTCGGTGAGCGCCGCCTTCACGCTGCTCGAGGAACAACTAGACTGAGCGTGGCGTTCGCCCTTGGCGTACGCATGGTTCAAGTCCTGCGCTCGGGGCGCCGCTCTGGGTAACGTAGGAGGCCACCAGTTCGGGAAGGGAGGCGCGTGATGACCGTGCTGTTGCGTGAGGCGATCGGTGATCGGCTCCGTCATGCCCGCACCAACCAGCGTCGAACGCTGCGTGACATCTCTCGCGCCGCCAGGGTCAGCCTCGGCTACTTGTCCGAGGTCGAGCGTGGTCAGAAGGAGGCATCCAGCGAGCTGCTGGCCTCCATCTGCGACGCCCTGGAGCTTCCACTCGGCGAGTTGCTGCACAAGGTCGCGGCCGATGTGTCGGCGCTCGACAAGGTCGAGGTCGCCCCGGTCGACGAGCGTGTGGTCGAGGGCGCACCCCGCGAAACCGTGCCGGAACGCGCCGCCGAGGCGGCCGCCAAGGCCGGCGGGTTCGAGGGCGGCAGCCTGGTGTCCGAGCTGATCGGCGACGATCTGTCCGATCTGCGGCTTTCGCCGTCGCCCCGGCTCAACACCACCCTGCGGACCACGATCGGCGCGCCGAAGCTCGCGTCGACCATTGCCGCATAACCACGTTTCGCACACGGACGGCTCCGGGTTGTCACCCGGGGCCGTCCGTTTGTGTCCGGTGTCGATCAGGGCCAACCCTGAATTCCCCCGGGGTCGCCTGGAACGGCGGGGGCCGACCTGACACGATGGAACCCAACGCCGGGGTCGGGACGTTGTGTGACTAGGGGAGTGACGCCCCACCTCGAGGTAACTCAGGCCCGTGGGACGCAAGAAGGCAGGCGGAGGAGATGGCCAACCCGTTCGTGAAGTTCTGGAAGTACATGATGGCGGCGTTCTCGTCGAAGATCGACGAGCACGCCGACCCGAAGGTACAGATCCAGCAGGCCATCGAGGAGGCACAGCGCAACCACCAGGCGCTGACGCAGCAGGCCGCCTCCGTGATCGGCAACCAGCGCCAGCTGGAGATGAAGCTCAACCGGCAGCTCGGCGACGTCGAGAAGCTGCAGGCGTCGACCCGGCAGGCACTGGTGCTGGCCGACGAGGCCCGCGGCAAGGGTGACGAGCAGAAGGCGACCGAGTTCGAGAACGCGGCGGAGAGCTTCGCCGCGCAGCTCGTCACCGCCGAGCAGAGCATCGAGGACCTGAAGACCCTGCACGACCAGTCGCTGCAGGCGGCCGCGCAGGCCAAGAAGGCCGTCGAGCGCAACGCGACGATGCTGCAGCAGAAGCTGGCCGAGCGCACCAAGCTGCTCTCCCAGCTGGAGCAGGCGAAGATGCAGGAGCAGGTCTCCGCTTCGCTGAACCAGATGAGCGAGCTGGCGGCTCCGGGCAACACCCCGTCGCTGGAGGAGGTCCGCGACAAGATCGAGAAGCGCTACTCCACGGCGCTCGGCTCGGCCGAGCTCGCGCAGAACTCGGTCCAGGGCCGGATGCTCGAGGTGCAGCAGTCCGCCACGCAGATGGCGGGCCACTCGCGGCTGGAGCAGATCCGCAACTCCATGCGCGGCGACTCGGTCGCGCAGGTGACCGACGGCAGCGCCGCGGCGAAGGCTCCGGCCGCCGCCAACAGCGCCGACATCCAGCGGGAGATCCAGGCCCGCGTGCAGGCCGAGCAGGGCAAGAACCCGGCCTGACCCAACAGGCCGTACCACTCCGGGGGCGTGTGTCATGGGCAGTAGCGGCAGACGGCGGGACTTCAGCGAGTTCAACGCCAAGCTCGGGAAGCACATCGAGCGGCTGCCCGACTACGCCCAGCGGGCGCAGGAGAAAGCCCAGCGCGCCCAGGAGAAGCTGCAGCGGTACTTCCCGCCGGCCGAAGAGGCCGGCGGGAAGCCCGCCGCGCAGCCGAAACCCGGGAATTTCCAGCACCGGCCGTCGCCGCCGCGGCCGATCGTGCGGCGGCCGTCCACCGTGCCCACCACGTTCGCCGCGGTCGCCGGGCAGGTGCCCGCGGTCGCGGAGGCCCGGGCGAAGTGGGACCGCTGGAACCAGCCCGCCGCGAAGCTGGAGCGGCGCAAGCGGCGGACTTCACGGGTGCTCACCCTGTGGCTCCTGATCACCATCATGCTCGGGGTGCTGACCGTGCTCGCCGGGACCGGGCTGCTCGCCTCCGGCGCGCCGGAGATCGGCCAGGCCGTGCTGGCCGGGTTCGGCACCCTCGCTTTCGGCACGTTCAGCGTGCGGACCGGCCTCAAGCTGCGCAGCCTCAACAAGGTTCAGCTGCCGTCCGCGCCGAGCGGGCCCCCGCCGCTGCCCGCGGCCGGTTCCGTGGCGCGAGAGCCGATGGAACGGCTCGCGGAGTCCGAGGCCTCACTGGGCGAGCTGCTGAACCAGCTGGCCGTGCCGTCCTCGCTGGGCACGTTCACCGTGCCGGAGGTGTCGGTGGCCGACGCCAGGGCGACGGCCGAGCAGGCCGCGCTGGCGCTGCGCGGGCTCGCCGGGCGGATCCAGGCCATCGAACGCGGGCGGAACTCGGCGCCGGACCGGGAGCGCGGCGCGCTGGACGCCGCCGTGGGCAAGCTGCGGGAGCAGCTCGACGACGGCATCGAGGGATACGGCAGCCTGGTCGCCGCCGCGGGCCGCGCGGTCGCCGCCAGCAGCGACGGGCTGGGCACCTCGCGGGAGGCCTTGACCGACGCGACGGACCACCTCGCCGGCCTTGCCTTGGCCCTCAAGGACCTTTCCTGACCTGATCGGCGGTTCCGGAACGGGGCGACTCGCTGGCACAGCCGCGGCGCACAGTCCGTCCGGATGGCCGAGTTTGGATCCCGGTCGGCGGGATCAGCGCGGACTACGCGTGACGACACGGGTTTCGATTGCGGTATCGAAACAATCGCGTAATCGGAAACGGCTGGCCCCGGAAACGTTGGCTGTTTAACGTTTTTCCCATGCAGTCAGTGGTGGCACCCGCCAGGAACGGTGTCGAGGCCTGAGGTTCCGCGGCACCGGACGTACACAGTGGACTTCCACACAGTGGACTTTCTCGTAGCGCCGAGGAAAGGACGCCCCGTGACCACGCTCCCGCCGGAAACCGAACCCGTCCCCGTGCCCCCGCCCAGCGCGCACCAGCGCGTGGTGGCCGCCTTCGAGCGGATCGGCGCCCTCGACCGCCCCGATGTCTGGATCAGCCTCCGCACCCAGGAGGAGGTGCTGGTCGACGCCAAGGCCGTGGACGAGCGCGTCCGCGCGGGGGAGCACCTCCCGCTGGCCGGCACGGTGCTCGCCGTCAAGGACCTCGTCGACGTCGCCGGCACACCCACCACCGCGGGCTGCCCCGGGTTCTCCCGCGCGCCCGTGACCAGCGCGACCGTGGTCTCACGGCTCACCGCGGCCGGCGCCGTGGTGCTCGGCAAGACGAACCTCGACCAGTTCGCGTCCGGGCTGGCCGGCACCCGCAGCCCGTACGGCGCGGTGGCCTCGGCACTCGACCCGGAGAAGGTGGCGGGCGGGTCGAGCAGCGGCTCGGCCGTGGCCGTGGCGCTGGGCATCGCGGACCTGGCGCTCGGCACCGACACCGGCGGCTCTGGCCGGGTGCCCGCGGCGCTGAACGCGGTGATCGGGCTCAAGCCCACGCTCGGGCTCGTGCCGAAGACCGGGGTGTTCCCGGCTTCGCCGTCGTTCGACTGCGTTTCGGTGTTCGCCCGCAGCCTCGCCCTCGGTCAGCGCGCGCTGGCGGTGATGACCGGGCCTGACGGCCTGGACCCGGCCGTGCGCGAGTGGCCCGCCGACGTCCGGCTGAGCGCCGGGCAGCGGCCCCGGGTCGCGATCCCGGACGACGCCGGTCTCGCCGCCCTCGGCGACGCCGCCCGCCGGGCCTTCCACGTCGCGGTGACGGCGCTGGAGGCGTCCGGCGCGATCATCGAGGCCATCGACGTCAGCACCCTGCTCGACGCCGGGAAACTGCTCTACGGCAGCGCATTGGTGGCCGAGCGCTACGCCTCGGCGGGGGAGTTCCTCGCCGGCGGCCCGGAGGGGGCCGACGCCACCGTCTCCGGCATCGTCGCGGCCGCGGGCACGCATCTCGCCCACGAGCTGGCGGACGCCCAGGGCCGCGTGGCCGAGCTGCGCGCGGAGGCCCGGAAGATCCTCGCGGGCCACGACGCCCTGCTGCTGCCCACGGTCACCGACCATCCGGCCGTCGCCGAGGCGCTGGCCGACCCGATCGGCGTCAGCAGCCGCCTCGGCACGTACAGCATGTTCGTCAACGTGCTCGACTTCGCGGCCGTCACGGTGCCCGTTGCGCCGGGGGACCAGCGGCCGTTCGGCGTGACGATCGCCACCCGGGCGTTCGAGGACCAGATCGGGATCGACCTCGCCGCGGTGCTCACCGGCGAGCAGGAGCGTGAGCCGTACCCGGCCGACGGGATCGACGTCGTGGTGTTCGGCGCGCACCTGCGCGGCCAGCCGCTGCACGGAAGCCTTGACGGCGCCCGGTTCGTCGGTCCGGTCCGGACTGCCGAGCGGTACCGCATGGTGCTGCTGGAGACCGAACCGCCGCAGCCGGGTGTGCTCCCGGGCGGAGCGGGCCTCGACGGCGAGCGCTGGCGGCTCTCGCCCGGCGCGTTCGGCCGGTTCGCCGGCGGGCTGCCGGAGTCGTTGGTGCTCGGGCGCGTCGAGCTGGAAGACGGCAGCACCCCGCTCGCGGTACTGGCCGACCCGGCCGCCGCCGAGGACGGGGACAGCCTCGACCGGTACGAGTCTTGGCGCGGCTACCTGCGCTTCGTCAGCACGGCCGGCCTGCGATCCCCCGGCTGACCCGGCGGACCAGCCCGGGCCCGTGCAGCGCGAACCCGGAGTAGAGCTGGACCAGCCCGGCCCCGGCGTCGAGCATCCGTGACGCGTCGTCGGGGCCCATGATCCCGCCGACACCGATGATCGGCAGCCGGCCGCCGGTGCGCTCGTGGACGAACCGGACCACCTCCAGCGACCGCGCGGTCAGCGGCCGCCCGGACAGGCCGCCGGTTTCCGTGGCGAGATGCGCTTCGGCCGGGGCGACTCCCGCGCGCGACAGCGTGGTGTTGGTCGCGATCAGTCCGGAGACGCCGTGCTCCAGGCAGACCTCCAGCAGCTCGGCGAGGGCGTCGTCGGTGAGGTCCGGCGCGACCTTGACCAGCAGCGGGGTGTTCCCGCCCAGCTCGGCCGAGGTCCGGCGCAGCTCGGTGAGCAGCTCGGCCAGCGCGGTCTTGTCCTGCAGCTCGCGCAGGCCGGGGGTGTTCGGCGAGCTGACGTTGATGGCGAAGTAATCCGCGTACGGGTGCAGCGCGCGCAGCGAGAAGCGGTAGTCCTCCACGGCGTCGGCGAGTGGCGTCACCTTGGACTTGCCGATGCTGATCCCCAGCGGCACCCCCGGTTTGCCCTCGGCGGCCAGCCGGTCGGCGAGCGCCTGCGCGCCCTCGTTGTTGAAGCCCATCCGGTTGATCACGGCGTCGCTCGCGGGCAGGCTGAACAGGCGCGGCTGCGGGTTGCCCGGCTGCGGGTGCCGCGTCACGGTACCGACCTCGACGAAGCCGAAGCCCAGCGCGGGCCACGCCGCGAGCGCACGGCCGTTTTTGTCCATCCCGGCGGCGAGGCCGACCCGGTTGGGGAAGCGCAGGCCGAGGAACGTCACGGGATCGTCGGTGCGGTAGACCGGGCTCAGCGGGCGGAGCGCGGGCGCGGTCCGGCTCAGCAGCGTGACGGTGCGCTCGTGCACCAGCTCGGGGTCGTGGAACGCCAGCCGGTACAGGGCGGGCCGGACGATCTTGTCGAAGAGCACGGCCCCATGCTGCCCCATGGGCGGACGTCCGGCGTCGGCGAACCCGGTCAGCGTGTGGCCTTCCACTCGTCCTCGAGCATGGCGTAGACCAGTTCGTCGGTCCACACGCCTTTGACGATCTCGCTCTCCCGCAGATGGGCTTCCTTGCGCATCCCCAGGCGCTCCATCAGCGCCATCGACGCGGTGTTGCGCCCGTCGCACCGGCCGATGATCCGGTGCAGCCCCAGGTCTTCGAAGCCCAGCCGCAGCAGCTCGGTGGCGGCCTCCAGCGCGAGGCCCTTGCCGTGGTGATCAGGGTGGAAGACGAAGCCGATTTCGCCCTGCCGGTGCTCGGAGCTCAGGTACTCGAGGTTCAGGTCGCCGATCAGCTGGCCGGTGGCGGCGAGTTCCACCGCGACGGCGAGGATCTGGCCGTCCTGGCTGAGGGTCGAGCTGTGCACCCGTTTCGCGAGCGCGGCGGCCGACTCGGCCCGGCTGCGCGGCCCCCAGTAGAGATAGCGGGCCACGTCGGCGCGGGACTGGAACGAGTTCAGCGCGTCGAGGTCGTCCGGCGTGAACGGGCGCAGGATCACCCGGTTCGTGGTGATCGGGTAGTCGGGCCTGAGCATGCCGTTCAGGCTAGCCACTTTCGGCCGTTCGGTGGATCCGTTCGCTGACGGCGATCGCCGAAGCCGGGCAAACGAGCGCCGGACGGTCGGCGACGACTGTCCGGCGGCGTGCTGCCGAGTGATCGTGCTGCTGAATGATGAAGGGGGTGCTCCCGGGACGGCTCCCGGACGCCGTCAAACGTCCGAGCCCGAGCCGGACCGGTGCTCAAGAGCCCCGGGAGCCCGGTGGCTGCCTGGTATTCGCTATCAGGCACACACGCGAAGCAGGCGATGAGCCGAAGGTGGCTCGTGTTGTATCGCTGCTCAAAGTCCCTACGCGTGCTATCCGCTAGCGGACAGTCACCTCACGAGTCCTGTGTGAATACAACTTAGGACCACCTCCTCTCTCGTGTAAGACCACGCTAACCGCGAACCTCGGTGCGCGGCAACATCAATTACGCGAACACCTCGGGTCGGTCCTCCGGATGCGGCCCGGGCTGGCAGCGGGGGCAGAACCAGGTCGGCCGCCGCCGGACGCCGTCGCCCTGGCCGGCCACCCGCACGCGTCCGCCGCAACGGAAGCAGCCCGATCGGCTCCGCTCGTACACCCAGGTGCGCCTGCCGCGGGTGAGGTCGCCGGTGGTCACCTGCTCGTGCCGCCAGGCGTTGGCGAGCAGCAGCTTGCGGGCGAGCGCCACGGCTTTCGCGGAGTCCACTTCGGACACCGGTGTCCACGGGGAGACGCGGAGCAGGAAGCAGATCTCCACCTTGTACAGGTTTCCGACGCCGGCCATGATCCGCTGGTCCAGCAGGGCCTCGCCCAGCTCGCGGCCCGGTTCGGCGGCCAGCGCGGCCGTGGCGCGGGCCGCGTGCTCGTCCGTCCATTGTGGATCAAGCAGGTCGGGGCCGAGGTGGGCGACGAGGCCGGGCGCCTCCGCCGACGGCACGAGTTCCAGGTCGTGCAAGCGGAAACCGACGGCCTGCACGTCGAAGGTCGCCAGGATCACCCGTGCGTGATGGGCCGGGCTCCGCCACTTCGCGCCGGCGCGGTAGATCTCCCAGCTGCCGTCCATGCGCAGGTGGCTGTGCAGGATCAGGTCGCCGGAGAAGCGCGTGAACAGGTGCTTGCCGACGGTGCCGACCCCCAGCACGTCCCGGCCGGAAAGGTCCACAGTGGCCAGTGCGGGATGACGGAACTCGCCGCGCAGCAGCGTTTTCCCGGCCAGCGCCTTGTCGAGCAGCTTCCCGGCAAGGAATACGGTGTCACCCTCGGGCACGGCTCAGCCCGCGTTGCCGGAGACTTCCGCCGGCGTGTCGGTGGGGTCCTCTTCGCCGCGGACGCGGTGCCGGCCGGCGCGGCTGGAGCGCAGGATCTTCGCCAGGACCATGTTGAACGTCAGCGCGATCTCCTGCGCGCCGGGCGAGTGCCACTCGTGGATCGGGCTGCACGCACCCTGCGCCTGCTGCACCGCCAGCCGGTCCGGGATCGCCGTGGGCATCACCAGCGAGCCGAAGTTCTCGCGCAGCTCCGCGACCCGGAACTGGTGCTCGTACGAGCGCACGCGCAGCTTGTTCACCAGCACCCCGATCGGGCGCAGGTCCGGATTGTGCTCCTCGCGGATCCGCTCGATCGCCTCCAGCGCGCGCTGGGCGCCCGCCACGGCGTACATCGTGGGCTCGGTGACGATCAGCGCGCTGTCGGCCGCGACCAGCGCCGACTTGGTCAGCCGGCCCAGCGACGGCGGGCAGTCGATGATCACCAGCTCGTACGGGTCCTCGCGCAGCGGCCGCTGGTGCAGCTCGTCGAGCGCGCGGGACAGGTTCTCCAGCCGCCGCCCGTCGGGACCGGGCTCGTTGAGCAGCTCCAGCTCCTCGGCGCCGACCAGGACGTCGACCTCCTCGGACCAGACACTCGGCGCGATGGCGCGCTCCAGCACGGCGCGGGCCGGGGTCTCGAGGACGTCGGCGAGCGTCGCGTCGGTGTAGGGCGGGTCGAGCGAGGTGGTGGCGTTGCCCTGCGGGTCGAGGTCGGCGACGAGAGTCCGGGTTCCCCTACGCAGAGCGGCCGACGCGATACCGAGCGCGACCGTCGTTTTGCCGACGCCACCCTTGAGGCTGAGTACGGCGACCGTGTGCACTCGACACAGCCTACGGCCCGTTCGGCGGATCGGTCCCGAGGAAGGTGTCGAACGCCGCTACCGGGCGGTATGGGTCACGGCGAGTGACCGGCGGGCGGGCACTACCCTGTCCGACTATGAAGACGGACACCGTGGCAGCCCGGGGTTCCGGCGCCGTTCGCCGGGCGCTCGAGGCGGAGCTGCGCGCGGCCCGCGCCCGGGGTGTGGAGCAGCCGGCCGTCGTCGACGTCGGCGGCGGCAGCGGCGGCTGGGCGGTGCCCTTCGCCTCGGCCGGCTGCCTCGTGACGGTGGTCGAGCCCAACCCGAACGCGCTGGCGACGCTGCGGCGGCGCGCGGAGGAGGAGGGCGTCTCGCACCGGATCACGGTGATCGCGGACGACTCCGACGCACTCGCGGCCCACGTGCCGGCCGGCTCGGCCGACCTGGTGCTGGCCCACGGCCTGCTCGAAGTGGTCGACGACCCGGCCGTGGTGCTCGCCGCGCTCGCGGCCGCCGTCGCCCCCGGCGGGGCCGTGTCGGTGCTCGTGGCCAACCGCAACGCGGCCGTGCTGCACCGCGCGCTGGCCGGCCGGATCGCCGAGGCCCAGCGGCTGCTCGACGGTGACGACGGCATCGTTCCGGGCGAGCGCGACACCGTGCTGCGCCGGTTCGACAGCGCCGGGCTGACCGGCCTGCTGGTCGCCGCCGGGCTCGAGGTGACCCTGCTGCAGGGCGACCGGGTGATCTCCGACGTGGTGGCCGGCGAGGTGCGCGAGGACGAGCTGGCCGAGTTCGAGCTGGCCGCGGCGGCGGTGCCCGCGCTGCGCGACATCGCGGGCCGGCTGCACGCGATGGCCCGGCGCGCCTGAAACTGTCGGTGCCTCCGGGTAGCGTCCGCGGACGTGGGGAGAAACACCGAACTGCCCAGCGGGATGGCCCGCTACCGCGTCACCACCGGTGCCGCGGCGCTGCCGGACGACACCGGCTGCGCGATCCTGCACGTCGACATGGACGCGTTTTTCGTCTCCTGTGAGCTGCGCACCCGGCCGGAGCTGGTGGACCGGCCGGTGGTCGTGTCCGGCGGCGGGCCGCGGTCGGTGGTGGCCGCGGCGAACTACCCGGCGCGCGAGTTCGGTGTGCGGTCCGCGATGCCGTTTTCCACGGCGAAGCGGCTGTGTCCGCAGCTGGTCTGCATCCAGCCGACTTCGGGGCTGTACGGCGAGGTTTCGCGTGGGGTGATGGACATCTTCCGCGACCTGACGCCGTTGGTGGAGCCGCTGAGCCTGGACGAGGCGTTCCTGGACGTCGGCGGCGCGCTGCGGCGGCTGGGCGCCACTCCCGCGCAGCTGGGCGCGCGGATCCGTGAGCGGGTGGTGGCCGAACACGGGATCAGCTGCTCGGTGGGCGTCGCGAGGGTCAAGTACGTCGCCAAGCTGGCCTCGGGCATGGCGAAGCCGGACGGGATGGTAGTGGTGCCGGCAGCGGAGACGCTCGCGTTCCTGCACCCGCTGCCCGTGTCGGCGCTGTGGGGGGTCGGGCAGCGGACCGAGGAGCACCTGCGCCAGCAGGGGCTGCACACGATCGCGGACGTCGCGGCGGCTCCGCCGGCCCGGCTGCGGCGTTCGCTGGGCCGCGCGGTCGGCGATCACCTGTGGGCGCTGGCGAACGGCCACGACGACCGCGCGGTGGTGCCGGAGTCGGCGGAGAAGTCGATCGGTGCGGAGCGGACCTTCGAGGTCGACCTGCACAGCCGCGCCGAGCTGGGCCTGGAGCTGCTCCGCCTCGCCGAGCGGGTCGGCTCCACGCTGCGGGCCCGCGGCCTGCGCGGCCGGACGGTCTCGATCAAGGTGCGCTTCGCGGACTTCCGCACGATCACCCGGGCCCGCACCCTGTTCACCGCCACCGACGTCGCCCGCGACATCCACCGCACCGCCGTCGAACTGCTCGCCGAACACGCCCCGACCGGCGCCATCCGCCTGATCGGCGTCCGCGTCGAAGGCCTCGACACCGGCGAAGAGGGCGAACAACTCCTCTTCGCCTCAGCCGAACCCCGCTGGCGCGACGCAGAAGTAGCCGCCGACGTCGCCCGCTCGAAGTTCGGTGCGGCCGCAGTACGCCCCGCGTCGCTGCTGTCGCCACGGGAGCAGTGACGCCTTGGGCTGATGATGCTGATGGTGTAGCAGCCCGGAGGTCCGCCGGTTTCGAGCAGTACGACACCCGGCCTGGCTCGCCGATCCGCCCGGCCCGCCCGGCCCGCCGGTCTGCC
>DASXYS010000220.1:0-2451 GCA_036502365.1 Amycolatopsis sp. | reverse complement strand
TCGGCGACGACGTGACCGACGAGAAGGCGTTCGCCCGCCTGTCCGGCCCCGACCTCGGCATCAAGGTGGGTGACGGCGAGACGCTGGCCGCCTACCGCGTGCCGGACACGGTCGACGTCGCGCTGGTGCTCGCGTTTGTGCTGGAAGAGCGGCGAAACTGGCTCTACGGCGAGTCGGCGCCGCCCATCGAGCGGCTCTCGATGCTGGCCAACGAGCGCTCGGTCGCGCTGGTCACGCCGGACGCGAAGCTGACCTGGCTCTGCCACCCGGGCCCGGACGCCCCCGCGGTGTTCGCCGACCTGCTCGGCGGGCCGGCGGCCGGGGTCTTCTCGATCAAGCCGCACCGCAACGGCCTGCCGCTGGGCCAGCGCTACCTGCCGAACACGATGACGGTGGAGACGCGCTGGTCGCGCCTGCTCGTCACGGACTACCTGGAGCCGGAAAGCCCTTCGCACCGCACGGACATCGTGCGCGTGATCTCGGGCGAGGCGGCGGCGCAGGTGGTGTTCGCGCCGCGGCCGGAGTTCGGCGGAGTGCCGGTGAAGCTGGTTTCCGAGGGCGAAGGCCTGCGGGTGCTGGGCACATCGGAGCCGTTTGTGCTCCGCGCGCCGGGCATCGAGTGGTCCATCACCTCGGACGGCCTGCACGACACCGCGACCGCGCTGGTGCAGCCCAAGCCGGACAGCCCGGTGGTGCTGGAGCTGCGCTGCGGCACCACGGACCTGACCGCCCACGAACTGTCCGAAATGGACCGTCGGGACCGCGCGGGCCGCTACTGGAGCGACTGGGCGGCCAAGCTGAAGCTGCCGACGGTGCAGACCGAGCTGGTCCGCCGCTCCGCGCTGACCCTGCGCGGCCTGGTCAACACCGACAGCGGCGGCGTGCTCGCGGCCGCGACCTCGTCGCTGCCGGAGGAGATCGGCGGTGTCCGCAACTGGGACTACCGCTACTGCTGGGTCCGCGACGCGGCGATGACCGTGCGCGAGCTGGTGCACCTCGGCTCCACCGCGGAGGCCGAGGGCTACCTGAAGTGGCTGCACGGCGTGCTGTCCACTTTGGCCGGTCCGGAGCGACTGCACCCGCTGTACACCTTGTCCGGCAGCGTGATCGGCGCCGAGGCCGTGATCGAGTCGCTGCCCGGGTACGCCGGCTCGCGGCCGGTCCGCGTCGGCAACCTGGCCAACCACCAGGTGCAGCTGGACGTGTTCGGCCCGGTGGTCGAACTCGTCGCGACGCTGGCCGAGGTCCGCAGCGAGCTGCGGGACGAGGACTGGCAGATGGTGCGCGCGATGGCCGAGGCCGTCACGCGGCGCTGGTACGAGCCGGACCACGGCATCTGGGAGGAGCGCCACGTTCCGCGCCACCGGGTGTACTCGCGGGTGATGTGCTGGGTGACGATCGACCGCGCGGTGAAGCTCGGCGACGAGTACGGCCGCGACGTGCCGGGGGCCTGGCCCGAGCTGCGCGACCGGATCAAGGCCGATGTGCTGGAGCACGGCTGGAACGACGAGGTCCAGGCGTTCACCACCGCCTACGACGGCACGGACCTGGACGCGGCGTCACTGTTCGTCGGGCTCACCGGCCTGATCGACCCGGCCGACGAGCGCTTCCAGTCCACGGTGACGGCGATCGAGGCCGAGCTGCGCAGCGGCTCGACCGTGTACCGCTACCGTCGCGACGACGGTCTCCCCGGCGGTGAGGGCGGCTTCCACATCTGCGCGGCCTGGCTGATCGAGGCCTATCTGCACACCGGCCGCCGCAACGAAGCCGAGGAGCTGTTCAGCCAGATCGTCAGCTCGGCCGGCCCCACCGGCCTGCTGCCGGAGCAGTTCGACCCGATCGCGGAACGCTCGCTGGGCAACCACCCGCAGGCGTACAGCCACCTTGGCCTGATCCGCTGCGCGCAGCTGCTCAGCAAGTAGTCAGCGGGCAATCACGTCGAGGGCCGCGCCCAGGTCGGGGACGACCAGGGCGCGGATGCCGTCCGGGAGCGGGCCCGCGTCCGGCGGGACGAGGGCGCGGTCGAAACCGAGCCGGGCGGCCTCGGCGAGACGGCGGCCGACTCCGGGCGCGCGGCGGACCTCACCGGCCAGCCCGACCTCGCCAACCGCGACCATCCGCGGTGGCACCGGCACGTCCAGGTAGGCCGATGCCACCGCGAGCGCGACCGCGAGGTCGGAGGCGGGCTCGGTCATCTTCATGCCGCCGACGGTGGCCAGGTAGACGTCCTGATCGCCCAGCGGTAGCTTGGCGCGCTTGTGCAGCACGGCGAGGATCATCGCCATCCGCGCGGAGTCCAGGCCACTGACGGCCCGGCGCGGCACCGGGATCTGGGTCTTGGACACGAGCGCCTGGACCTCGCCGAGCAGCGGGCGCTTGCCTTCCATGACCACGGTGACCGAGGTGCCCGCGACCTGTTCGAGGTGCCGGTTGAGGAACAGGCCGGACGGG